>NZ_JBDLAK010000018.1:0-108301 GCF_039748055.1 Burkholderia sp. RS01 | reverse complement strand
CGAACCCGGAAGCTAAGACCCACAGCGCCGATGGTACTGCACCCGGGAGGGTGTGGGAGAGTAGGTCACCGCCGGACAACCATTACACGGTCGAGAGCCCCAACCACACGGTTGGGGCTCTCCCGCATTTAACCCCCTCAACCCGGCCGCACCGCGGCCTGCGCCGTGCCTCCACGGCTCGAGTCTGCCCTGACCGCGGTGACTTGCCGCGTGGGGCCGGGCTTTGCCGTCCACGACCAGTTTCCGAGGGAGTTGATCGTTGCGGCGCCGAGGCGGGCGGCCGCACGGCCCGGTGTGACGTCGTAGAGCATAACGCTGGCCCCTGTCGCAGGGCCGGCGTTCTTGGACGTCCCCGCGAAGGTGATGTCCTTGTTCAGCCGGTGCCTGGCGGTGCTAACGGTGACCACGTCCTTTGGCGCCGTGGTCACGGGGGTCACCGGGGCTGCCGGCTGCGGTGCCGCCGGTGCCGCCGGCGCCGCAGCCTCGGTGGGCTCGCTAGATCCGCCGCCCCCGCCGCCGGTGGATTCGGCCGGCTGCGTTGCCGCCCCGCCGGCCGGCGGGACCTGGCCGATGGGATGCGGTTTCACGGCTTCGATGGGGTCGTTGGGGTCGGGCTCGTTCGGGTTATAGCCCACGCTGAACTGGCCCATCATGTCGTGGTCCTCATGCGGAAGGTTGTGGCAGTGGATCATGTACCGGCCCCGGTTATGCTCGAACTTCATGAGCAGGCGAACCGTCTCGCCTTCTCCGACATACACGACGTCCTTGGGGCCACGCTCGTAAGCGAAAGGTGCCTGGCCGTTGCGGCTGAGGATCTGGAAATCCACAAGATGGATATGCAGCGGATGGAACCAGCCTCCCGAGCTGTTTTCGACCTCCCAGATTTCAACATCGTTCAGGTCCGGGTTAGCCAGGACCTTCTTGTAGCCGCTCTTGATGACTTCATCCCACGTCGTGCCGCCAATGGTCCAGATGCCGTTGTCCCTTTTCAGGCGCATTTGCCGGGTTTTGACGGACTGGGACGGCGTCAGGCTCATGGCCGTGCTGCCGGCGAGGAGCGTCGGCATCACCGTGGCAGCGGGACCGGACGTGTCGACCGGATCGCCGGTGACGTCGAAGGCCATGATCCTGCCGGTGTTGTCGTAATCGACGTTGTTCTTGTTCGACAGGTTGCGCAGTTCAACGCGCTTGCCTGCCGGGTACTTGGAGAAGTCAATGAGGATCTCGTAGCGTTCGGCACCGGCTTGCCGCCAGGAGGTGACCTGCTGGGCGGACGGCATCAGGCCGCCGTCGGTTCCAACCACGGTCACCGGGTCTCCGGTGCTGAGCTGGAACCTGTAGGAGCGCGAGATGGACGCATTGAGGATGCGGAAGCGGTAAATTCGGCGCTGAACCTTCATGTACGGCCACGGCGCACCGTTGACCAGGATGACGTCGCCCCACAGACCGGAATGCGTGTTGTCGTTGTAGCCGAGTGCCCCGTTCCTGGCAAACATGGCGTCGGAGACTGTCAGGGGCACGTCGTACTGGCCCTGCGGCAGCAGGTTTTGCTCCACCTCGTCGTGAAGGTGGTATTGGCCTGCCAGGCCCGAATACACGCTTTGCGCGGTGTTGTGCACGGCATGGTCGTGGTACCACAACGTGCGCGCGGGCTGGAAGTTGGGGTACTCGTAGTCCTTGCACATCCCGCGGCCGGTGATGTCGTTGGCGTACCCGTCGAACTGAGGCAAGGACGCGGAACCGTGGAGATGCGTCGAGGTATCCAGGCGGTATCCCCACTGCGGATGGAAGAGCGGCAGGACGTTATCCATTTCCAGTTTGATGCGCTCTCCTTGGTTCACCTTGATGGTGGGACCGGGAAAGGAGCCGTTGTATCCCAGGATCGGCGTCTTCAGGCCTGGAACGATGCTGGCCATGCCGGCCGTCTGCTCGATGTGATAGAGGTGCGTCTTCTTACCGTCCGTACCTACTACCGTGCTCTTGGGCTTGAGCACCGGCGGGACGGTGAGCGCCTGCTGGTAAGGCTTAGGCATGTTTCGCGGATCCAGCAGGCTGGCAGACTTCGCGCTGACCGATGACAGCGGCACCGCGAGCCCCATGGCCCCGATAATTCCCACCCCACCGATCTGGAGCGCTTGGCGACGTGAAACTGGCATGTTTTCCTCCGGCGTGCCGTAAGTCCAATTGGTTTAGATAAAGGATGTGAGGCCCACCCTGCGAATACCTTGAGCAAACATGGGCCTTGAGGAACCAGAAAGGGCTGGTCTCAACGCCCGGCCGCGGCGTTGGGCGGTCCCGCCACCTGGAAACGCCGCCAAACGCAGGCGGCCACCACCTTGCTGATCAGCGGACCAGTTCCCGGGCACGATCGATGGCGCGGCCCTTACCGTGCCGGGCCATGGCGGTGCGGCGTGCCTTGAGGACGACGGTCAGCGCGGCAACGCCCAACGTGGCTGCCGCCACGATCCACATCACCGCCCCGGCGGGTTCCGGCGCCGCCAGGACGGAGTGGTTCCATGGCTGCTGGACCGTTATCAGCCACTCTTGCCTTCTGCTGTCCGGCTGTTGGTCGGGCTGCTGTGCCAGTGCCCAGCCATGGATCGCGTACAGGACTGCTGTGCCGCCGATGCTCAGGAGCTTTGCTGCCAGGCCGGACGCCTGCCTGGCACCGGAGGAACCGGCCAGCGAAGAGGCGAAGAGGCAACCGGACAGGAGCGCCAGTACGGACATGGCTTCGTAACCGAGCTGGGTGCGTGACGAGTATTCCAGGAGGGGCGTGTAGTACAGCACAGCCAGCACGGCGGCCAGCCCGACGGCGGGAACGTAGGGGGCCGCTGTGGCGGCGTAAAACGGCCGGAGTCCGAGGCGGAGCACTTCCGCGCCGCCTACGGTCCCGTCCGTCCTGCGGGGTATAACCTGGCTGGCCAAGGTGAGCGGCGACGCCGGCACCAGGAGGAGGGGAACCACCGCCATCAGCGCCATCTGGGTCAAGACATGTGCGCTGATGAGGGATTCCTGCAGGGCGCGAAGCCCTCCGCTTGTCACGGTGAAGAGGACCGCTATGCCCAGCACCCACAGGATGGAGCGGTAGGGCGGCCAAGACCGGCCCTGCTGCCGCAGCCGGCGCGTTCCCGCCAGGTACAGGAAAACAGCGGCACCGCAGAAGAGGGTCCACAACGGATCGGGTTTCCAGCTGATGAATGAATCCATGAGCGAAGGAATCTTCGGTGTCTCCAGGGAGAAACCGGTACGGGTGACCGCCGGGGGCGGCGTCCGGGCCAGCGCGGCCGCCATTCCTGAGGCAGCTCCCATGACCGCCAGTTCGGCCACGGCCAAGACAGTGAACGTCAGCGCGCCGCCGCCCGGATTTGCGTCCAGCCTGCGGATGACCCACCCTCGGTGCAGTGCCCCGATCAGCCCCAGAACCACGAAGGCGACGCACTTGGCCGCGACGATGGTTCCGTAGGGCGACGCCAGTCCTTCCAGCGAACCCATGCCCGCCCACGCGGCCAGGAATCCTGTTACAGCCAAGGCCACGAACGCACCCAACGCCAGCGTTGAGTACCGCCGGACCACCGTGGCGACCCTGTCAGGGTTTAGCGCCCGGCGCAGTATGACGACGGCGGCGAGCCCGCCAAGCCAGACGGCCGCAGCGCCCATGTGCATCACCACCGTGACAGTGCTGTCCGGATGGCTCCCGCCTCCCGCAGCATGGGAGTTCAAAGCGAGCGGAAAGAGCCCGGCGAGGGCAAGCACCACCGTCAGGGCCACAGACCGCTGGCTCGCTGCCGCGAAACAAAGGCACGTCACAGCCGCGGCGATCAGAATGGTCAGGGCTCCCCGCCTCCCGGCGTCGACGTCGGCCAGGAAACTGACCAACGCTCCGCCCGAGCCGTCCGAGAACAGCGGGAGATTGGCCAGCGAATGGAATGTCAGGAAGCTCATCACCGAGGCAGCGGCCGTCCAGGCCGCGGCGGAGAAGCCGGCGAGGTCAAGGGCCAGCCGAAACGCTCTTTCCTTGGGCCGCAGGGCAACGAGCGCCAAAGCAAGCGCCCCGACAGTGCAGGCAGCCGAGGCGTTGAAGACCAGCTTGGCAATGGGCAGCCCCCACGCTACCGCCGGCCCTGTCCGGTCCAGTGCGGCGCCCGCATCGGCACCGGCCTCGGCAGAGTACGAAATGACCAGGGCAAGGAGCCCGCTTCCCAAGACCACCGCCGCGACGGCCACTGCCATTGTGCGTGACTTGTACATGGTTCTCCCTCAGCCGCTAACAGTCGGGGAAAGTCTGGCCACCACGCCTTGGAATTTCCCTATGGGCACCGGTGCCGGCCGCTGGTTGCCAACCGGCCGCGGCAGGACATCGCGCGCAGGAACGGGTCTGCACACGCAGCCGTTGTGAGGATTCACACGCCGGCCCGGCAAACGGCCTCGCCGTTAGTGGCTGGGACGCGCTCTCGCCTAGAATTGCAGAAGATACGCGGACGGCGGGTGGTTCACCCCGGGTCCCGCAGGACAACAAAACACGGACAAGAGCGGCTGCAAATTGCGCCAGTGGTCGGCTCACTACAGGAGGAATCCACAATGGCTGAGCACAACGGCGGCAACCGCGGAGGAAATGACCGGGGATACTCGGGCAGTAACCGCGGATCACAGGGCGGCCCTTTCAGGGGGACCAACAACTCAGGCGGAGACCCCCGCGGCTTCCGTGCCAAGGACGGCCGCGGCTCAGACGGCCCCCGTCGGGCTCCGGGCGGCGACGACCGCAAGCCGTTTGCTGACCGTCCGCGCCGGGAGGGCGACGGCGACCGCCGCGGCTTTGACGGCGGCGAGAAGAACCCCTTTGCCGATCGTGACCGCAAGCCGTTTGGTGACCGTCCGCGCCGCGAAGGTGACGGTGAGCGCCGCAGCTTTGGCGCCGGTGAGCGCAAGCCGTTCGGGGACAGGCCCCGCGGCGAGCGTGACGGCGAGCGCAAGCCGTTTGGTGACCGTCCGCGCCGCGATGGCGAGGGTGAGCGCAAGCCGTTCGGCGATCGCGACCGCAAGCCGTTTGGTGACCGTCCGCGCCGCGATGGCGAGGGTGAGCGCAAACCCTTCGGTGACCGTGACCGCAAGCCGTTTGGTGACCGTCCGCGCGGCGAGCGTGACGGAGAGCGCCGCAGCTTCGGTGCCGGCGAGCGTAAGCCCTTCGGCGACCGTGACCGCAAGCCCTTCGGCGACCGTCCGCGCCGCGAAGGCGAAGGCGACCGCCGTCGTGATGGCGAGGGGGAGCGCCGCAGCTTCGGCGGCGGCGAGAACCGCAAGCCGTTCGGCGACCGCCAGGACCGGGCCCCGCGCAGTTTTGACCGCAACGATTCAGGCCCGCGTCAGTTCGGCCGCGACAGGGCAGAAGACCGCCCGGTCCGCGTGCCCAACGCCCGCGACCTCCGCAGTGCCAACCGCCCGGACCGTGAGCGCTCTCCCCAAATCGACGAGGACGTCACAGGCAAGGAGCTGGACCGGGCCACACAGCACCAGATCAAGACACTCGAAGCCAAAAGCGCTGAATGGGTGGCACGCCACCTGGTCATGGCCGGACGCCTCATTGATGACGAACCCGAGCTGGCCTTCCAGCATGCACTGGCCGCCAGCCGTCGCGGCGGACGCCTTTCCGCCGTCCGCGAAGCCGTGGGCCTGACCGCCTACGCCGCCGGACACTACGGCGAGGCCCTCCGCGAGTTCCGCACGTACCGCAGGATCAGCGGCTCCAACGTCCACCTTCCCGTCATGGCGGACTGCGAACGCGGACTGGGACGCCCGGACCGTGCCCTGGACGTGGTCCGCTCCGAAGAAGCCCAGGACCTGGACGCTCCCGGGAAGGTGGAACTGGCGATCGTTGCCTCCGGTGCGCGCTCGGATCTGGGCCAGCTGGACGCTGCAGTGGCCGAGCTGGAGATCCCGCAGCTGGACATCAACCGCGCCTTCTCCTACAGCCCGCGCCTGTTCCGTGCCTACGCGGACGCCCTCGCAGCAGTGGGCCGCGGAGCCGAATCCGAGAAGTGGCTGCGGCAGGCTGCCGTCGCCGAGGAGGCCCTCGGCATGGGCGTCTCCGAGGAGCCGGACATCATCGACCTCGGCTGGGACGAGGAAGAGGAGGCCCGGGAGGAAGCCGAACGAAAGCGGCTGATGGCCCACGCCGCCACAGACGCTGCTCCCCAGGAAGCCCGGACCTCGGAGCATGCCACCGGCATCGCGCCGGCAGCCGAGACGGCTCCTGAACAGCCTGAAGCTGCGTCCGCCGATGACAACCTCGACGACGTCGAATCGGACTACTTTGAGTCCGACGACGCCGAGTCCGACGCCGACTCCGCGGAGCCGGATGAGGACGAAGACGGCGACGGCGAGGCATCCGCCAAGGACACCCGGCACGAGGGCCAGGAGGACTAGCCGCGCATGACTGACGCTCAGCTCATTTCGCGGTTCGACGCCCTGCTCTCGGACCTGGACGGCGTGGTTTACGCAGGCCCGCATGCCATCCCCGGCGCGGTTGAGTCGCTGCTGCGGCTGGCCGGCGCCGGCATTGGCCTCGGCTACGTGACCAACAACGCCTCACGCACACCGGCCCAGGTTGCCGCCCACCTGCGCGAGCTCGGCGCCCCGGCCGAGGACCACCAGGTGGTGAGCTCCTCGCAGGCGGCGGCGGAGCTGCTGGCATCGCTCCTTCCGGCGGGCGCCGCAGTCCTGATCACCGGCAGCCCGGCGCTTGCCCACGAAATAGAGCTCGTTGGCCTCAAGCCCGTGCACGGCGCCGAGGACAAGCCGGTGGCCGTCGTCCAGGGTTTCAACCCGGGGATCGGCTGGAAGGACCTGGCTGAAGCGTCGTATGTCGTGGCAGGCGGGGCACTGTGGGTCGCCACCAACACGGACATGTCCATTCCGCAGGCCCGCGGAATTGCGCCGGGCAACGGCACCCTCGTGGCTGCCGTCGCGGCAGCAACACGCCAAACCCCCCTCGTCGCAGGCAAACCCGAGGCTCCACTTTTCCATGCCGCGGCGAAGCGGCTGTCCGCGGAGCGGCCGCTCGTCGTGGGCGACAGGCTGGACACGGACATCCTGGGCGGCAACAGAGCCGGCTTTGCCACGGTCGCCGTCCTGACCGGCGTCGACACCCTGGAAACCATCCTGGCCGCCCGCACTGACGAACGGCCTGGGTACGTCATCAACGACCTGACCGGGCTGTACGAGCCGTATCCGGAGGTGGAGGGCGGCGACGGAACGTACCGTTGCGGGGACGCCACGGCATCCGTCGACGCCAACGGCATCCGGGTCCGGGGTGACAAGGCGAGCCTCGATTCGTGGCGTGCGGCATGCGCTGCCTGGTGGGCGGCCCACCCCCATGCGGCGGAACCCACGGCTCCCGAGCTTGAGTGGCTGGATCAATAGACTGGTGCCATGACCGAGCTGAATCAGAATGACCTTTCCGGGGCCGCACCGGACGTTGCCTGGCCGGAACTGCCTCTTTCCGGGGCGGAAGACTCCAGTGCAGTGTCCGACGGTGCCGTCCAGGAGGTCCTCCGCCGGGTCCGGGACGTTCCTGGGCTCCAGGTCTCCGAGCACCCTGACGCGTACACGGACATGCATGACGCCCTGCTCGAAGCGCTGAACCAGGACACGTCGTCCGTGCCCGGTGCAGCACCCCGCCCCGGGGCCGCCTGACCATGGCCAGACTCGACCAGCTGCTCGTCAGCAGGGGACTGGCGCGGTCCCGCACGCATGCCGCGCGGCTCATCGCCGAGGGCAAGGTTTCCTCGGCGGGCGATGTGCTCGGAAAAGCGTCCCTGCAGATGGCCGATGACCGCGAGCTGTCCGTGGCGGAAGACGCCACGGATGCGTACGTCAGCCGGGCCGGCCACAAACTTGCAGGGGCGCTGGACGCATTTCCCGCCGTCGCCGTCGGCGGCAAAAGGTGCCTGGACGCGGGTGCCTCCACCGGCGGTTTCACCGATGTCCTGCTGCGGCGCGGCGCCGCGCACGTGGTGGCGGTCGACGTCGGGCACGGACAGCTGGTGCCGCAGCTCCGAAGCGACGCGCGCGTAACCGTCCACGAAGGGCTCAACGTCCGCTACATGGATCCGGAAGAGATCGGCGGCAGGGCCGAGCTGACGGTTGCGGACCTGTCCTTCATCTCCTTGACGCTGGTGCTGGCGCCCCTGGCCGCATGCACCAGCCCCGGCGGTGACCTGGTGCTCATGGTCAAGCCGCAGTTCGAGATCGGCAAGGACCGGCTGGGGCGCACCGGCGTGGTCACGTCAGAGCGCGAACGGCGGATGGCGGTCGGTAAAGTGGCGGGGGCAGCCATCGACGCAGGCCTCGAACTGCGCGGGTTGGCCGCCAGCCCCCTCCCCGGGCAGGACGGAAATGTCGAATACTTCCTGTGGATAAAACGAAGAATTGCCGAAGACTTGCCTAAGATCGAAGAGCGGGACGCAGCCGTGGCTGCGTTGCTGGGAAAGATCTGGCCGAACCATTAGAGAGCGGAACCCGATGAGCAGGCGTGTACTGGTACTTGCCCACACCGGCCGCGAAGAATCCCTGAAGGCTGCCTGGGAGGCGTGCGCCCAGTTGCACGCCTCGGGCATCATCCCCGTGATGCAGAAGTCCGAGCTGGGGGACATGGAAGGGTTTTTCGGCCGGCTGGAGCAGCCGGTCGAGATCCTGCACGACCACATCCAGCTCCCCGACGTCGAACTGGTCATGGTCCTTGGCGGGGACGGCACCATCCTGCGCGCCGCGGAACTGGTGCGGGAAGTGGACGTGCCGCTGCTGGGCGTCAACCTTGGCCACGTCGGCTTCCTGGCCGAAAGCGAGCGTGCGGACCTCGCCCAGACGGTCGAATGGATCGCCAGCCGTGAGTACACGGTGGAGGAGCGGATGACCATCGACGTCCAGGTCTGGGTCCGTGGCCAGAAGATCTGGCACACCTGGGCCCTCAACGAAGCCGCCATCGAAAAGGGCAACCGTGAGCGGATGCTTGAAGTGGTCACCGAAGTGGACGAACGCCCGCTGACCTCATTCGGCTGCGACGGCGTGGTGCTGGCAACTCCCACGGGCTCCACCGCCTACGCCTTCTCCGCCGGCGGCCCGGTGGTGTGGCCGGAAGTGGAAGCCCTGCTGATCGTCCCCATCAGCGCTCACGCCCTGTTCGCGAAGCCGCTGGTGGTGTCGCCGCGGTCCCGGCTGGCCGTCGAGGTGCTGAACCGGACGGATGCCCAGGGCGTGCTGTGGTGCGACGGCCGGCGTTCGGTGGACCTGCCGCCCGGCGCCCGCGTCGAAGTCACCCGGTCCGCCACGCCGGTCCGGCTGGCGCGCACCCACCAGACGCCGTTCTCGGCACGGCTGGTCCGCAAGTTTGAACTGCCCATCCATGGCTGGCGCGGACCAGTGCCGCAGTCAGAGACCGTCCACACCGGACCGGTGCCCATCGTGCGCACCCCCCGGCCCATGACGCCGCCCTCCGCGCAGCACGCTGCCGCGTCCGACGACGAATCCGATCCTCTGACGGAGAAGTGAACCATGCTTGAAGAACTGAGAATCCGAGATCTGGGCGTCATCGCCGACGCCACGCTGCCGCTGGGCCCCGGGCTCAGCGTGGTTACCGGCGAGACCGGTGCCGGCAAGACCATGGTGGTCACCGCCGTCGGGCTGCTGCTCGGCGCGCGGTCGGATGCGGGCGCGGTGCGGAGCGGAGCGAAGAGCGCCTCCGCTGAAGCCGTGGTGCGGCTCGACGCCGGGCACTTCGCCCTGGAACGCGCCCGTGATGCGGGCGCGGAGATCGAGGAGTTCGACGGCGGCGCGGAATTGCTGCTGGCACGGCGTCTGGGCGCGGACGGACGCAGCCGGGCCTTCCTGGGCGGCCGGGGTGCGCCGGTGGGTGTGCTGGCCGAAATCGGCGAATCGCTCGTGGTGGTACACGGGCAGTCGGACCAGATCCGGCTCAAGGGCTCGGCGGCGCAGCGTGAAGCCCTCGACAGGTTCGCGGGAGAAAACCTCGCCGCCGCGCTGGCCAGTTTCCAGGAACTCTACGGCTCGTGGAAATCCAGCCAGGCCGAGCTCGAATCGCTCCGCAGCGCGGCGAGGGACCGGCTGCGCGAAGCGGAGTCGCTGGAAGCGGCCCTGGCGGAGATCGATGCCGTGGACCCGCAGCCGGGGGAGGACGATGCGCTCAAGGCCGAGGCCGTGAAGCTCGCCAACGTCGAGGAACTCCGCATCGCCGCCACCACGGCGCACCAGGCCATCATTGCCGAGGACTTCGCAGAGACCGGCGATGCCACGTCCCTCGTGGACGCGGCCAAGCGGACGCTGGAGCACGTGGCCGAGCACGATGAGGAGCTCGGCACGGCCGCAGCCCGACTCGCCGAAGTGGGCTTCCTGCTCAACGACATCGCCACCGAGCTTGCCAGCTACCAGGCCGGGCTGGATTCGGAGGGGCCGGAGCGGCTGGCCGAGATCGAAGACCGGCGGGCGGCCCTGGCCAAGCTGGTCCGCAAGTACGCGCCGAGCATCGACGAGGTCCTGGTGTGGGCGGAAAACGCCCGTGTCCGCTTCGACGAACTCCAGGACGATTCCACCCGGATCGAGGGCCTCGACGCCGAAGTGGTGCGGGCCGAGGCCGAACTCAGGAAACAGGCAACGGCCATCAGCAAGATCCGGGCCAAAGCGGCCAAGGAGCTGTCCGCACGGGTCAGCGCGGAGCTGAAGGCCCTGGCCATGGCCGATGCCACGCTCGTTATCACCATCGAAGCCGCCGCACAGCTGGGGCCCCACGGCGCGGACGAGATTTCCTTCCTGCTCCAGCCGCACTCCGGCGCGCCCGCCCGGCCGCTGGGCAAGGGTGCCTCCGGCGGCGAGCTCTCCCGGGTGATGCTCGCCATCGAGGTGGTGCTGGCCGCCGTTGATCCGGTGCCCACGTTCGTCTTCGATGAGGTGGATGCCGGCGTGGGCGGGCGTGCCGCCGTCGAGATCGGCCGGCGGCTCGCCATGCTGGCGCAGCACGTGCAGGTCCTGGTGGTCACCCACCTGCCCCAGGTGGCTGCCTTCGCGGATCAGCACATCCGCGTGACCAAGACCTCGGTGCGGGGATCCGACGGCGGCACCGCCACCGGGTTCACCTCCAGTGATGTCCAGCTCCTGGACGAAGCGGAGCGGGTCAGGGAGTTGGCCCGGATGCTCGCCGGCCAGGAGGACTCCGAAACGGCTCAGGCGCACGCCCAGGAACTGCTGGACGACGCCAAGCTGCTGCCGCAGCGCGCCTGATCCCGTCCGGCCTGAACCGGCGCCGGATTCGGCCGCCCGATTCGTGCCGCCCTTGCCCATGGCGCACGGGCACGGCAAACTTGGGCAGTTGGGGATGCGTTATCCGATCCGTGGAAGGCTCAATTGATGATAGGCTCGAATTCCGTGGTGCAGCGATCAAATTCCCGTGTAAATTCCCGGTTCCCGGGCTCGTCCAAGACGACCAAACACATCTTCGTCACCGGTGGTGTGGCGTCCTCGCTAGGTAAGGGACTGACGGCTTCGAGCCTCGGCCACCTGCTGCGGGCACGCGGTTTGTCTGTAACTATGCAGAAGCTCGATCCCTATCTGAATGTGGATCCGGGCACGATGAACCCCTTCCAGCACGGCGAGGTCTTCGTCACAGACGACGGCGCCGAGACGGACCTGGACATCGGCCACTACGAGCGCTTCCTCGACGAGAACCTCGAGGGCTCGGCCAACGTGACCACCGGCCAGGTCTACTCCACGGTGATCGCCAAGGAACGCCGCGGCGAGTACCTCGGCGACACCGTCCAGGTCATCCCGCATATCACCGATGAGATCAAGCGCCGCATGCGGCTTCCCGCCGAGGGCAAGAACGCGCCGGACGTCATCATCACCGAGATCGGCGGCACGGTGGGCGACATCGAGTCGCAGCCCTTCCTTGAGTCCGCCCGCCAGGTCCGCCAGGACATCGGCCGCGGCAACGTCTTCTTCCTGCACGTGTCGCTGGTCCCGTACATCGGTCCCTCGCAGGAGCTCAAGACCAAGCCCACGCAGCACTCCGTGGCAGCCCTCCGCTCCATCGGCATCCAGCCCGAGGCCATCGTGATCCGCTCGGACCGCGAAGTGCCCGACGCCATGCGCGAGAAGATCGGCCGCATGTGCGACGTCGACATCGACGCCGTGGTCAACGCCGCAGATGCCCCCAGCATCTACGACATCCCCAAGACGCTGCACACGCAGGGCCTGGACTCCTACATCGTCCGTGCCCTGGACCTGCCGTTCAAGGACGTCGACTGGACCAGCTGGGACAAGCTGCTGGAGGCCGTGCACAACCCCAAGCACGAGGTCGAGATTGCCCTCGTGGGCAAGTACATCGACCTCCCGGACGCCTACCTCTCCGTGACCGAGGCCCTGCGCGCCGGCGGCTTCGCCAACGACGCCAAGGTCAAGATCCGCTGGGTCCCGTCGGATGAGTGCGAAACGCATGAAGGCGCCGTTCGGTCGCTGGAGGGCGTGGACGCCATTTGCGTGCCGGGCGGGTTCGGCATCCGCGGCCTTGAAGGCAAGCTGGGCGCGCTGAAGTTCGCCCGCGAAACCAAGCTGCCGGTCCTGGGCCTGTGCCTGGGCCTGCAGTGCATGGTCATTGAGTACGCCCGGAACGTGGTGGGCCTGGAGGGAGCGTCCTCCAGCGAGTTCGAGCCGGACTCCAAGTACCCGGTGATCGCCACCATGGAAGAGCAGCTGGACATCGTTGAAGGCAAGGGAGACCTCGGCGGCACCATGCGCCTGGGCCTCTACGAAGCCAAGCTTGACGAAGGTTCCGTCATTGCCGAAACCTACGGCACCACCACCGTCAGCGAACGCCACCGCCACCGCTACGAGGTCAACAACAAGTACCGCGAGCAGATTGCCCAGCAGGGGCTGGTGTTCTCCGGAACGTCCCCCGACGGCAAGCTCGTGGAATACGTGGAGCTGCCCCGCGAGGTGCACCCGTACTACGTGGCAACCCAGGCCCACCCGGAGCTGAGCTCACGGCCCACCCGGCCGCACCCGCTATTCGCCGGCCTCGTCAAGGCTGCCCTGGAGCACCAGAGCGGCAGCTCCGACAACGGCACGGCGGCCGCCGGGACGACGGCCGGGGAAGCAGCAGCTCCGGAAGCGGCAGCTGTGGAAGCCGGTGCCGCCGGCAAGGCTGCCCGTACGGTCACCGCAAAGTAGATACAGCCACAACGAAAGGACGGCGCGATGCCCGGTAATTCTGAAAATACTCCTGCTGCCCGGCAGGTTTCGGATGCGCCGAGCCCGCGCCGTCTGCTGTCTACGGAAAAGGTCTACGAGGGACGGATCTGGGACGTTGTCAGTGACAGCTTCAAGCTCACTGACGACGGCGAGGCCCTGGTCCGCGACTACATCGACCACCCTGGGGCCGTCGCCGTGCTGCCCATGAATGACGCCGGCGAGGTGCTGCTGATCAAGCAGTACCGGCACCCGGTGGGCATGGACCTCTGGGAGATTCCGGCCGGCCTGCTGGACGTGGAGGGTGAGGACTTCGTGGCAGGCGCCGCACGGGAACTCGCCGAGGAGGCCGACCTCGTGGCCGGCACCTGGAATGTCCTGGTGGATTTTTTCAATTCACCGGGGTCCTCCAGTGAGGCGATCCGCATCTACCTTGCCCGCGGGATCAGCGAGGTGCCGCATCACGAACTGCACGTGCGCACGGACGAGGAAGCGGAAATCGAGCTCCACTGGATTCCGCTCGAGGACGCCGTTGCGGCGGTTCTTGACGGCCGCCTGCACAACCCGTCCGCCGTCGTCGGAATCCTCGCCGCCGCGGCCGCGGCGGCCGATGACTTCGGCGGCCTCCGGCCCGCAGACGCGCCCTGGCCCGCCCATCCAAGCCAGCGCTGATGACTGCGGGCACGGCAGCAGCAGAACGGCCTCCGGCGGACGCCGCGGGGGAAGCAGGCACTCCAACGGGTCCGGGGCGCGGGGATCCGGCGCCGGCAGAAGCCGTTCCGGTCCCCGCGCGCCCGGAACGCCCGCGGACGGCCATCGACCGCGCGGTGACGGATTACCTCCAGCACATGGGCGTCGAACGCGGCCTGGCGGCCAACACGCTCTCTGCCTACCGTCGTGACCTTGCCCGCTACTCGAACTACCTCGCCGCCGAGGGCGTCAGCAGCCCCGGCGACGTGACCCGCCACCACGTGACGGTCTTCGTGCAGGCGCTGTCCGACGGCTCCGACGGCGGGACCCCGCTTGGGGTGCGCTCGGCGGCGCGGACGGTGGTTGCCGTCCGCGGACTGCACAAGTTCTGGGCACTGGAAGGGACCACGACGGCGGACCCGGCCAGCGATGTCCACCCGCCCATGCCGGGGAAAAGGCTGCCCAAGGCCATCACGGTGGACGAGGTCACCAGGATCCTGGAAGCGGCCGGTACGGACACCGCCACGGGCCTGCGGGACCGGGCGCTGCTCGAGTTCCTCTACTCCACCGGGGCGCGCATCAGCGAAGCCGTGGGGCTGGACGTGGACGACATCTCGCTGCAGCCGGCCGAGCACGGGCCCGCGATCGTACGCCTGTTCGGCAAAGGCTCCAAGGAGCGGCTCGTTCCGCTGGGTTCGTACGGAGCCCGGGCGCTTGATGCCTACCTGGTCCGCGGCCGCCCCCTGCTGGCCGCCAAAGGCAAGGGCACGCCCGCGCTTTTCCTAAACGCCAGGGGAGGGCGCATCAGCAGGCAGAGCGCCTGGACCATCCTGAAGGCTGCGGCGGACAAGGCCAACATCACCAAGGACGTTTCCCCCCACACGCTCCGCCACTCGTTCGCCACCCACCTGCTTGAGGGCGGCGCGGACGTGCGCGTCGTCCAGGAACTCCTCGGGCACGCGTCCGTGACCACCACGCAGGTCTACACCCTGGTGACGGCGGATACCCTGCGGGAGATCTACGCCGCCGCCCACCCCCGGGCCCTGGGCTAAGCGCCCCGGGCGTTCCAGCGCAATGCATTCACAACGGCCCTCTAGCGAAACAGCGGGAGACCCAGAGCTGCCCCGGCGCAATTGACGACGCGAAAATCGCGCCGCTTATCGCTGCCACCTGCGACGACATGCATTTAACAGAAATGCATGTAAAAACCGGCCGCTCCGGAGACACTTAACGGTCAGCGGGTGAAGGTCAGCCGTCACAGGGGGAAACAGCATGTTGGCTACCAGGGAGCATCAGTTCATCGCGATGCACTCCGAACACTTCGGCCGGGTGTACAAATACATCGCGTACCGCGTCAATGACAGCCCCCGGGCTGAAGAACTGGCCAACGACGTCTTTCGCATCGCATGGGAGAAGGACTTTCCCGAGGCCCCCAGCCCCGGCTGGCTGATCGCCACCGCAAGAAACGTCGTCGGCAACGAATACCGGGGGAGGGAACGCAAACAGCGGCTGACGGAGCGGCTGCAGGCCGAAGCCCGGATTTCGGCCCAATCCGGCGGCGACGACGAGCGCGCAGCTGTCGCCGAAATACTGCTCCAGCTCAACGACAAGCACCGTGAAGTGCTCATGCTCAGTTATTGGGATGACCTGACGACGGCGGAACTCGCCGAAACGCTCAAATGCTCCGTGTCGGCGGCCGGGGTGCGGCTTCACCGTGCCCGTAAGGCATTTGCACGGCGCCTCCCGGCACACCTGAAGACGGACAGGAAGGGCTAGGAATGGACCGCATTGAAGAGCTTATGAGGAACGCCCGGCCCCGCGTCGCGGTTCCGGACCAGCCGCCCGGCAGTCCCATTGGTGTCACGGCGGCGCCGGCGGTTCATTTGTCTGCAGTGCCAGCGCCCGGGGGAGTCCCCGGGGCAGACGGCGGGATTCGTGCCTTCACGGACGACGCCGGCCGGGCTTCTGCCTCGCAGGCACGCCCGGACGGGCGCCGGAACAACCGGACCGTGCTCAGGGCTTCCGTGGCCGGGCTGGCCGCTGCGGCCGTCATCACGGTGGGCGTCGTAGCCGGAAACGTCGGTAGTCCCGCTCCCGTGCCGGCGCCGGCGGCCAGCACCGAGACCGCGCGGCCAGTCACACCCTCCCCGTCCGCACCGGCTTCATCAGGCCCGCCTTCGCCGGGCGCCGCCTCGGCGACGGTAGCCACGGCGGCGCCGCCGACGCCTCCCGTGGCATTGCCTCCGCTGCCGGCCGAGCCCGCAGCGCCGGCAACGTCCGCCACCGCCGCCGCCAGCGCACCGCCGCTGCCCGCCGGCTGGGCCACGTACCGGAGCAGCGGCGGGAAGGTCAGCTTCGACCACCCCGGCACCTGGACCGTTGTTCCCGCCGCAGGCGCTGCCCCGGACGCCGTCAACATCGAGGTGAAGGATCACGCCGGAAAGATCGTGGCGATCTTGACCTACGGAGGGTCCGGAGCGGTGGGCGGTGCCTGCTTCACGGAGCCCGTCCCCTACACGGTGCTGGACTTCGCCGAAGTGGACCTCCCGTACAACCCGCAGGTTCCGGATTCCGTGACCCCGCGGTTCGCCTTCCGTGCCATGGAGGATGCCGGCGGAGTCATCGCCACCTATGGACTGACGAGCACGGCGGGCGGCCCGGACGGCAAAGCATGCACGATCTACAACCTGGTCAACGGAACATCCGCCTCGCCGATCTACATGTTCGCCGGTGCTCTCCAGATGGGGCCGGGTAATTCACCGCAGCAGGGTGTTCTGCAGTTTGCCAACCTCGATGCTGCCCGTGCCTACATGAAGACGCCGGCGTACGCGGACGCCAAACGTATGATCACGTCGCTCCGGATTTCGGACTGACAGACATTCCGCGGCTAGGCTGGTCTGCATGACCTCTGTGCCCGTCACCCTGTGCTTCCTCCTCCGGGAGCGCCCTGGTGACGGGACGGAGGTCCTGCTGGGCCTGAAGAAGACCGGATTCGGAACCGGGAAAATCGTCGGCCTGGGCGGGCACGTCGAAGCGGGCGAAACGGACGCCGAGGCCGCCTGCCGTGAGGTACTGGAAGAGGCGGCCATCGTTGTCCTCGAGGAGGACCTGCGCGATGCGGGAACAGTGGAGTTTGTATTCCCCGCCCGGCCGGACTGGAACATGTCCACACGACTATTTACTGCCCGTCGGTGGGCGGGCGACCCCGCGGAGAGTTCCGAGATTATTCCGGAGTGGTTCCTGACCTCCGCCCTTCCCCTGGGCCGCATGTGGCAGGACGCAGAGCACTGGCTGCCGGTGGCGCTCAACGGTGGCGTCGTCGACGCGATCATCACGCTGAACGAGGACAACGAAACAGTGGCGTCCGCCGAATATTCTTACCGGGGCGTGTAACCGCACGCTTCTTCGCGGAAACTAACCGGTTAGCCTGCCAGGTCAGGACTCAACTTCTTACGTTTGGGGGATGCGTGGAATCGGAACGCGAACTGGCGTTCATCGCCGTTCACAGGGACAGCTATCCGCGGGTTTACAGATTTGTGCGGCGGCGCGTGGAATCGACGGAGCTCGCCGAAGAGCTCGCCGCGGACGTGTTCCGCGTTGTGTGGCAGAAATGGGGTGACGCGCCGCGGACCGACATCGCCTGGATGTTCACCGTCGCGCGGAACCTGATCGGAAATGCGTACCGCAGCCGTGACCGGCTCCTGGCGCTCCAGATAAAACTGCGGGCATCCGCTGAGCTCTCCGGCTCGGGGTCCGAGGACCTGGTGGTCCACGACGCGCTGGCCGCCCTCCGCGACAGTGAGCGCGACATCCTCCAAATGGCCTACTGGGACGAGCTGAGCACGGCCGAGATCGCCGGTGTCCTGGGGTGCAGCGAATCCGCCGCAAAGGTCCGCCTGCACCGTGCCAGGGCCGCCTTCCGCAAGCACATGCCTGTGGCCGCCGGGTCGGTCACACAGAAGATGGGTGCATGAGATGGATCCGATCAAAAACCTGATTTCCAGTGCAGACCCGCTCCGCCACGATCCCGCCGCGGAACCCGCCGCTGAGGCTGCCCTGCGCAGAGTGCTCAACGAGGCCCCGATATTCAGCGACAGCCTGCCGGCCAGCATCACAGCACTTCCGGACCGCAGGCTGAGGCGCGCCCGGCTGGCTGGCGTACTGATGCTCGCGGCAGCCGTCACCGCAGGCATCCTCGTGGCCACCAACCTTGGTCCGCTGACCTCCTCGACCTCTCCGGCCGGAATGGTGGCCCCGTCGGAATCGACGGCGGCGACACCCGGACCCACACGCACACGCACGCCATCACCGGCGGCCGCCGCATGGACTTCCTTCACCGACGGCACGGGGCAGGCAACCTTTGAACACCCTGCTGGCTGGACCTTATCTGAAGCTCCCCAGAAGACCGATGTGGGTGCGTTCAACACCGTTGAAGTGAGGAATCCGGCCGGCAAAACCATGGCAACCTTGTCATTGGCCTACGACGGCGCGGGCGGTCCGGCCTGCCCGGAACCCAAGCCGTTCGCCATGCTCGATTCAGTCGTCCTCGACATTCCGCAGAAGGCGTCGAAGCTCAGGGAGTTTCCCCGCGGTCCGTCGGCCTTTGTGTTCAGGGTTATCCAGTCAGACAAGGTGTATGGCTCCATGGCATTAACCGACATCCCCCAGAGTCCCGGCACCGTAACCTGCGGGTTGGACAACATGATCCTCGCCCCGGACGACGTTCCCTTCGTTCATTTTGGCGACGCGTTGTGGCTCGAGGCCAGCGGCCGGGGGGCGGCGCTCACCTTCGATTCGCTTGCCGAAGCGAAGGCCTATATGAAGACGCAGGAGTATCAGGACGTGAAAAAGATGCTGGTCTCACTGGAGCTGCGGCCTGTGAAATAGCATCCCCGACATGACGACGCCGGGCCGGTCACCCGATAAGGTAACCGGCCCGGCGTCGTGCGTTCCGCGGAAGCGGACGCTACGGAACGTGCCGTTCCTCTACGCCGTTGTAGGCGCTCAGCGGACGGATCAGCGAGTTCGAGTCCAGCTGCTCCATGAAGTGCGCGGTCCAGCCCGTGATCCGGCTGGCGACGAACAACGGCGTGAACATGAGCGTGTCGAAGCCCATCAGGTGGTACGTCGGGCCCGCCGGGTAGTCAAGGTTCGGCTTGATTCCCTTGGCCTCATCCATGGCGGTCTCGAGCCCGTTGTACAGTCCCAGCAGTTCCGGGCGGCCGTAATGCGCGATCATCTTGTCCAGGGCGGCCTTCATGGTGGGCACACGGGAGTCACCGTGCTTGTAGACCCGGTGCCCGAAGCCCATCACTTTCTTCTTCTGGGCCAGGGCGTCTTCCATCCAGGTCTTGGCCCTGGTGGCTGCCTCCTCGAGCGATTCCTCGGGACGGATGCCGATCTCGTCGAAGGTGTGCATGACGGCTTCGTTGGCGCCGCCGTGCAGCGGTCCCTTGAGCGCGCCGATGGCACCCGTCACGGCCGAATGGAGATCGGACAACGTGGACATGATGACGCGTCCGGCGAAGGTGGAGGCGTTAAACGAGTGCTCCGCGTACAGGATCATGGAGACGTTGAACGCATCCACCACCTCGGGAACTGATTCCTCCCCGAACGCCATCCACAGGAAATTGGCGGAGTAGCCCAGGTCGTCCCGGGGCTCCACCAGTTCCTGGCCGCGACGGCGGCGCTGGTCATAGGCCACCACCGCGGGCATGGCCGCGAACAGGTCCACGGCCTTGGTCATGTTTGCTTCGCGGGACGAATCCTCCGAGAGCTCGTGGCGGGCCCCCATCACCGACGCCGCGGTCCGGCAGACGTCCATGGGGTGCGCGGTGGTGGGGATGGCGTCAACCACCTGCTTGACCACCGGATCCAGGCGCCGGCCGGCCCGCTCCCTGGCTGTGAAGGCGGCCAGTTCCTCGGCATTGGGGAGTTCGCCGTTCCACAGCAGGAAGGCGACCTCCTCGAAGCTGCACCGTGCCGCCAGTTCCTGGACGGGGTAGCCGCGGTACAGCAGTGAATTCGTGTCGGAATTGACCTTGGAGACGGCGGTGTAGTCCACCACGACGCCGGCGAGGCCCTTCTTGATCTCTTCTTCAGCCATGCTGAACTCCTTCGTTCCTTGCGTCTGTCTGTACACCGGCCGCCCCGGCCGGTGGTCCTGGATGGAATGCGCGTCAGTGCGTTCCGGGGATCCGGAAGTTGAAGACGCCGGTGTCGAAGCGGTTGTAGGCCTCGTAGTCCACGAGGTCATACAGCCGCGCGCGGGTCAGCATGTTCCCTACCTGTGCCTCCTGCGTTCCGTCGGCCTTAATCGATTCCAGCGTACGCTCCGCAGCGCCCATGGCACTACGGAGCAGGGTGACGGGATATATCACCATGTTCACGCCCACGCCCTGCAGCTGCTCCACGGTGAAAAGGTCGCTCTTGCCGAATTCGGTCATGTTGGCCAGGATCGGCACGTCCACTGCGTCCCGAATGGCCTGAAATTCGCCGAGGTCCTTCATGGCCTCCGGGAAAATAGCGTCCGCACCGGCCTCGACCAGGGCTTTGGCCCGCTCCTGCGCCGCTTCCAGCCCGTCCACGGCACGGATGTCTGTGCGGGCCATGATCAGGAAGTTCGGATCCCGGCGTGCGTCGGCCGCGGCCCGGATCCGTTTCGTGGCCGTGTCCAGGTCCACCACGTTCTTGCCGTCCAGGTGGCCGCAGCGCTTCGGGTTGAACTGGTCCTCGATGTGGCAGCCGGCCAGCCCGGCGTTCTCCAGTTCCTGGACGCTCCGGGCAACGTTCATTGGCTCGCCGAAGCCGGTATCGGCATCCACGATGCATGGAAGGTCGGTCATGCGCGCGATCTGCCCGGCGCGGGTGGCCACTTCGGTGAGGGTGGTGAGGCCGATGTCCGGCAGCCCGAGGTCGTTCGCCAGCACGGCGCCGGAAATGTAGACGCCGGCGAAGCCCTTCTCCTCGATCAGCCGGGCCGAGAGCGGATTGAAGGCACCCGGGAACTGCTGGACGGTCCCGGACGCGAGCAGCTCACGGAAGCGGATGCGCTTCTGCTCCGGAGTGGTCTTGGAATACAGCATTTAGAACAGCCCCTTGGGCGCGGCGGCGAAGTCGATGACACCGGGTGCGGCCGTGATGTTCAGCTGGTCAAGCTCGCCGGCGGCCAGCTGCGGAAGCCGGGCAGCGGCGTCGAGGAACCGTTCGATTTCCGCGTCCTCCACCAAACCTGCTGCGAGTGTGCGGAACTTGTCCACGTACTGCTCGCGGGCGAACGGCCGGGCGCCCAGCGGATGGGCGTCCGCCACGGCAATCTCGTCGGTGACGACGGTGCCGTCGGCCAGCGTGATTTCGACGGAACCGCCGAATGCCTTCTCGGAGATGTCCAGGGAGTGGTAGCGGCGGGTCCACTCCGGGTCTTCCACGGTGGTGACCTTGTGCCAGAGTTCCACGGTGTCCGGCCGGCCGGCGCGCTCGGGGGAGTAGGAATCCACGTGGTGCCAGGAGCCGTCCTGCAGGGCCACGGTGAAGATATAGGGGATGGAGTGGTCCAGGGTTTCGCGGCTGGCGGTGGGGCTGTACTTCTGCGGATCGTTTGCGCCGGAGCCGATCACGTAGTGCGTGTGGTGGCTCGTCCTGATCAGCACGGACTTGACGTTGGCCGGGTCGGTGGCCTCCGGGTGTTCCTTGTGGAGTTTCCGGGCCAGGTCGATCCAGGCCTGGGCCTGGTACTCGGCGGAGTGTTCCTTGGTGTAGGTGTCCAGGATGGCCCGCTTGGCCTCGCCGGCCTCGGGGAGCGGAACCATGTAGGAAGCGTCCGGGCCGTCGAGCATCCAGGCGATCACGCCGTCTTCGCCTTCATAGATGGGAACCGGGGAGGTCTGGCCGCGCATGGAGCGGTCCACGGCTTCGACGGCCATTTTGCCGGCAAACGCGGGGGCGTGGGCCTTCCAGGTGGAGATCTCACCCTTGCGCGACTGACGGGTTGCGGTGGTCGTGTGCAGCGCCTGCCCAACTGACTGGAAGATGGTTTCGACGTCGAGCCCCAGCAGCGTGCCGATCCCGGCAGCCGCCGACGGGCCGAGGTGCGCCACGTGGTCAATCTTGTGCTTGTGCAGGCAGATGGCCTTGACCAAGTTGACTTGGATCTCATAGCCGGTGGCGATTCCGCGGATGAGGTCCGCCCCGCTGGAGCCCACGTGCTGTGCCACGGCCGTGATGGGCGGGATGTTGTCGCCGGGGTGGGAGTAGTCAGCTGCCAGGAAGGTGTCGTGGTAGTCCAGTTCGCGGACCGCCACCCCGTTGGCCCATGCTGCCCATTCGGGGGAAACGCGCTCGCCGATGCCGAAGACCTTGGCGCCCTTGCCGTTGGCCGAGGGCCCATGGGTCAGGGCCTGCGCCCGCGCGGCGATGATCGGGGCACGGTTCAGCGAGGCAACGGCGACAGAGGCGTTGTCGATGACGCGGTTGATCACCATGTCGGTGACGTCGTCCGTGACTGCCACGGGATCGGCCGCCACCACCGCGATCTTGTGGGCGAGCTGGTCTTCGCGCGGCAGGTTTTCCTCGCTCTTGTACACGCGGACGTGGTGTTCCTTGACCATGTGGGCTCCTTGCTATTGAGGTGTATGGGTGGCTTTGACGTGGGAAAGGCTGCGGTGCAGGTGCATGGTGGTGGCGGCCTGGGCCAGCCGCGGGTTGCCGGCCGCTATCGCCTCGGCGATGGCGGCGTGTTCGGCAGCGGCGGCTGTCAGCCGCGCGTAGTCGTCGGCGGCGAGCCTGCGGACCCGGACCAGGTGCACCCGCAGGCTCCGCATGGCCTGCGCCAGGTAGGAGTTGGAGATGGCGGCGTCGATCGCCGAATCGAGCCGGCCCACGAGCTCGTAGTACTCGTGACGGGCCGGATCAGTGGTGCTAATAAGTGACGGCGCTTCGAGCAGCTCGCCCTGCAGTTGCAGGAAGATGGCGGCATCGCCTCGTTCGGCTGCCAGTGCGGCAGCCTTTCCTTCGAGCGTTTCGCGGAGCTCGAAGAGTTCGTCGATGTCCTCCAGCGAGATGTCGGTGACGACGACGCCGCGGCCGCCGGCCGTCGTCGTGAGCCCTTCGGCCGTGAGCCTGCTCAAGGCCTCGCGGAGGGGCGTCCGGGAAATACCCAGCCGCTCGGACTGTTCCACTTCGGCAAGGACGGATCCGGGGCGGAGGCGCCATTCGATGATGTCGTCGCGCAGTGCCGCATACGCCCTGTCGCTGGCGCGCATCCCGCCTCCCTTCGTTGGTGATCGCCTTCAGTGTATACAGAAAACCCGATCTGTCCCAGCGATTACGGAAAAATTGCCGGAAATCCTTCCCGTATGTATACACAACCCTTGTCGGCGGACCAGCGCCGGGGATAGCATGGGCCGCAACACAACGCAGTGGACAGGAACTCTTCATGGTCACCAACAGTTACCGCGACGCCTATGGCCGAAGCCTCGCCGAACCCGACCGATTCTGGCTGGAGGCGGCCGCGGGGGTGTCCTGGTCGCGGGCGCCGCAACAGGCGGTGGACAGCACCCGTGCTCCGCTCTACGGCTGGTACCCCGACGGCGTCCTCAACACGTCCTTCAATGCCCTGGACCGGCACGTCCTGGCCGGCCGCGGAGACCAGGACGCACTCATCTATGACTCCGCCATGCTGGGCAGCCAGCGCCGGTACAGCTATGCGGAACTCACCGATCTCGTGGCCAGGTTCGCCGGCGTCCTGAGGGCACAGGGCGTGGGCAAGGGGGACCGGGTGGTGATCTACATGCCCATGATCCCCGAGGCCGCCATCGCCATGCTTGCAACAGCCCGGCTGGGTGCAATCCACTCCGTGGTGTTCGGCGGATTCGCCCCCAAGGAACTGGCTTCCCGCATCAAGGATGCCTCCCCGGTGGCCGTCGTCACCGCGTCCGGCGGAATGGAGCCGTCCCGGCGCGTGGAGTATCTGCCGGCAGTCGCGGAAGCCCTCGCGCTCGCTGGAGCGGAAGGCGCGCGGGTCCTGGTCAAGGAGCGGGACGGCTTCGAGGCCCGCGGCACGGACTTTTCCGGCTGGCTGGACTGGGATGACGAAATGGCCGCGGCCGAACCCGCAGGGCCGGTCGACGTCGCCGCCACGGATCCGCTCTATATCCTGTACACGTCGGGCACCACCGGGAGCCCCAAGGGCGTGGTCCGTGACAACGGCGGGCATGCCGTGGCCCTGAGCTGGACCATGAAAAACATCTACGACGCCGGCCCGGGGGACGTGATGTGGACCGCGTCCGACGTCGGATGGGTGGTGGGCCATTCCTACATCGTGTACGGTCCCCTCATCGCCGGGGCCACCACCGTGCTGTACGAGGGCAAGCCCGTGGGCACGCCGGATGCCGGGGCCTTCTGGCGCGTGATCGGTGACCACAAAGTCAACGTGCTATTCACCGCGCCGACTGCCCTGCGTGCCATCCGCAAGGCGGATCCCGGGGCCGCCCTGCTGGCCGGCTACGACACTTCCAGCCTCAAGACCCTCTTCGTCGCCGGGGAGCGCCTGGACACCGACACCTACCACTGGGCCGCGGCAGCGCTGGGCGTGCCGGTCGTGGACCACTGGTGGCAGACCGAAACTGGCTGGGCCATCTGCGCCAATCCCCGGGGCCTGGACGCCCTGCCCATCAAGCCCGGCTCACCCTCGATGCCGATGCCCGGCTTCAACCTTGGCATCGTGGATGCCGCTGGCGCAGCGGTCGAGGCAGGCGTGGAAGGCAATATTGTGCTGGGGCTTCCGCTGCCGCCGGGGACCCTCACCACGCTATGGGGAAATGATGAGCGGTATGTCTCGTCGTACCTCCGGGCGTTTGAGGGCTGCTACGCCACCGGCGACTCCGGCTACCGGGACGAGGACGGCTACGTCTTCGTGATGGGGCGCACCGACGACGTCATCAACGTGGCCGGTCACCGGCTGTCCACGGGATCGATGGAGCAGGTCATCGGGCAGCACCCGGCGGTGGCGGAGTGCGCGGTCATCGGCGTGGCTGACACCCTGAAAGGCCAGCATGCCAGCGGCTACGTGGTGCTCAAGGCCGGGGCTGACGTGCCGGAGGACGTGCTGGTGCAGGAGCTTATCGCCCTGGTCCGGCGGGACATCGGGGCGGTGGCCGATTTCAAGCACGTTGCGGTGGTTGAGGCACTGCCCAAGACCAGGTCCGGGAAGATCCTTCGGAAGACGATGCGGCAAATTGCCGACGGCGACAACTACGTGGTGCCGTCCACCATAGAGGACCCCGGCGTGCTCGACCGGCTGATCGGAATTCTGCGCCCGGCGGCCGGCGCTGCTGGTTGAGCTTGTCGAAACCTAGGCCCGGGACCAGCGGTATTCATTCTCGGGGCGCCCCGGCGCGCCGTAGCGTGCGGTCCTGGAGACGGTGCCGGCGTCGGCAAGATACTCCAGGTAGCGCCGGGCCGTCACGCGCGACATTCCCAGCGCGGTCATGACCTCGGTGGCGGACACCGCCCCCGGCTGGTTCCGGATGAAGTCGCGGACGGCGTCAAGGGTTGAGGGTGCCAGGCCTTTCGGGAGGGGCAGTTCCGACGGCGCCCTGAGGCTGGCGAATGCCTGGTCGACGTCGCTCTGGGAGGCGCCGGCCTTGGCTGATCCAGCCTCGGCGCTGGCAAGCTGCTCGCGGAACTGGCGGTAGCTGTCCAGCTTGTCCGAGAACGTGGCAAACGTGAACGGCTTGATGAGGTACTGCACCACGCCGATTGACACGGCGCTGCGGACGATCGCGAGCTCCCTGACCGCGGTGATCGCGATGATGTCCGCGAAATGGCCGGAGGAGCGCATCCGGCGCGCGATGTCGAGTCCGTGCAGGTCCGGAAGGTTCATGTCCAGGAGCACCAGCTCCACGGGGGTGCCGGCCGCTGCGAATTCCGTGAGCATCCGCAGGGCAGACTGTCCGTCGGGAGCGGTGCCCGCCAGGGTGAACCCGTCCAGCCTGCCCACGTAGGCGGCATGGGCTGCCGAAGCTATCGGCTCGTCCTCGACGACGAGGACTCGGATGTCTGTCACGCGTGTTCCTCCGGGAGGCTGTGCGGGTCCGGCGCGGGCAGCACGATATGGAATCGTGCACCGCCGGTGCCGCCGGAGTTGGTGATGGTCATCGTACCGGCCAGACGCTGAACGGCCTGCTTCACAAGCGCCAGCCCGAGGCCGCGGCCGAAGGGACCGGCCTCCTTGGTGCTGAAGCCGTACCGGAAGATGTCGTCGACGGCACCTGGTTCAATGCCCTTTCCGGAATCCTGCACGGTGATCTCCAGTCCGCCGTCGTGTGAATTCACCTGCAGCTCCACCCGCCTCGGCGCGGGGGCGTCGGCGGCGGCATCGATGGCGTTGTCCAGCAGGTTGCCGAGGATGGTGACGAGGTCCTGGACGGCGAGGCCTGCCGCGCCCGCTGCGCCGGATGCCTGCACCGCCAGCTCCACCCCGCGTTCGTTGGCCTCGGCGGCCTTGCCCATGACGAGGGCGCTGACCACGGGTTCCTGCACTGAGCTCACCATGTCGTCCGTCAGCTGCTGGCTCAGTTCGAGATCCTGGGTGGCGAAGTCCAGTGCATCCCCCGTGCGCCCCAGCTCCAGGAGCGAAACCATGGTGTGGAGCCGGTTTGCGTGCTCGTGGGTCTGGGCCCGCAGTGCGTTCGAAAGTGTCCGCATCGTCTCAAGCTCGGTTCCCAGGGACTCGATTTCGGTCCGGTCCCGGATCGTCGCCACAGTTCCGAACACGGCTGTGCCGAACGCCGCCGCCGGGCGTCCGGACCGGGAACCCGGGCCCACGGCCGGACCCTGGTTCACCACGAGGACGCCGGAGCCGGTCAAATGGATCTCGTCGTGGGCGGCGCGGCCTGACTCAAACAGGTTTTTCAGGCTGGGAGCCAGCGGGAGGTCGGCCAGGAGAGGCGTGTTCGCCGGATCATCGCCGGAGTCCCGCGGCTCAAGCCCCAGCAGCTCAGCCGCCTGGTCGTTGTACATCACCACGCGCCCCTTGGAGTCGATCAGGATGACGCCTTCGCGCACCGAGTGGAGCACCGATTCGTAGTAGGCAAAGAGCTGGGCCAGCTGTTCGGGTCCCCAGCCACGGGTTACCCCGCGGAGATAACGCCCCAGGAGCCAGGACGTCAGCGATCCGCCCAGGAGGAGGCCTCCCGCGATGACGAGCAACGCCGGAATCCTGCCGGCAACCGCCACATCAATGTTCCGAACGGTCACCCCCGCAGCCACCAGCGCCTTGACCGAGCCGTCAGCGGCCTTGACCGGAGCGATCGTCCGCACGGAGGGCCCCAGGGTTCCGGCCGTGATCTCCGTGAACACGTGCCCGGCGAGGGCATCGGAGATCGAGCCAATGTACGGCTGGCCAATCTCCTCGTGGAGGGGGTGCGTCCACCGTGTCCGGTCCGGGGCCATGATGGTGATGAAGTCGGCGTCGGCATTGTCCATCACCTTGAGCGCGTAAGGCTGGAGCCGGGCGGACGGATCAGGGGAGGCCGCGGCCTGGAGCACCAGCGGGTTATCGGCGATGGAGACCGCCAGGGCAGCCATCCGGCGTCCGGTTTCGTCGTACGTGCGGTCGCGGGCGTCCACGAAGGCGGCCGTCCCCACGACAGCGGTCAATGCCAGCACGAACAGCAGGTTGGCCACGAACAGCCGCCTGGCAATGCTCCAACGGTGGATCACAACACCTCCTATGACCAATATGAACGCAACGGTGAGCCAAGTCACTCAGTGGCGAATGATGGAAATCACAAAGGACGGACGCGAAGAGCCCAGAGACTGTGCCGAAGCGTCTTCCAGATTATCCATAAGGAGACACATCATGGCTTCTCAACGAGGAGAGTCGGCCGCACCGGCCAAGACCGGGCGCAAGGGACTGGACAAGTCCCACTACCTTTACATTGCCGTCATCGCCGCTGTCATCCTGGGCGCACTGGTGGGGCTGCTGTTCCCGGAGGTCGGCAAATCGCTGAAGCCGCTGGGGGACGGGTTCATCAAGCTCATCAAGATGATGATCGCCCCGATCATCTTCTGCACCATCGTTTTGGGCATCGGCTCCATTGCCAAGGCCGCAACGGTCGGCAAGGTGGGCGGTCTTGCCCTCGGCTACTTCGTTGTCATGTCGACGTTCGCGCTGGCCATCGGTCTCGTTGTCGGCAACATCATCCACCCCGGTGAGGGACTGGAGCTTGCTCCCTACGACCCGAACAAGAAGGCCGCAACGGACAGCACCGTGGACTTCCTGCTGGGCATCATCCCGAGTGACGTCCCCGTGCTTCCCACGCTGCTCGCCGCGATCCTCGTTGGCTTCGCCCTCCAGAAAATGGGCCCGCAGGGCGCCCCGGTCCTGAAGGCCATCGGCCTCGGCCAGGCAGTCGTCTTCCGGATCCTGATCATGATCATGTGGCTCGCCCCGGTCGGCGCCTTCGGTGCCATCGCCGCGGTTGTCGGCGCCACGGGCTTCCAGGCCATCGTGAGCATGTTCACCCTCATGGTCGCTTTCTACATCACCTGCGCACTCTTCATCGTCGTCATCCTGGGCGGCCTGCTGCAGGTCGTGGCCGGAGTGAACATCTTCAAGCTCATGAAGTACCTCGCACGTGAGTACCTCCTGATCTTCTCCACCTCGTCCTCCGAGGCCGCGCTGCCCCGACTGATCGCCAAGATGGAACACCTGGGCGTCTCCAAGCCGGTGGTCGGCGTGACCGTGCCCACGGGCTACTCGTTCAACCTGGACGGCACTGCCATTTACCTGACCATGGCATCACTGTTCGTGGCCAACGCGATGGGAACCCCTCTTGACCTGGGGGCCCAGATCTCCCTGCTGATCTTCATGATCATCGCTTCCAAGGGCGCAGCCGGTGTGACCGGTGCAGGCCTTGCCACCCTGGCGGCCGGCCTGCAGGCCCACAGGCCGGAACTCCTCGGCGGCGTCGGCATGATCGTCGGCATCGACCGGTTCATGTCCGAGGCCCGCGCCCTGACCAACTTCACCGGCAACGCCGTGGCCACGGTCCTGATCGGAACCTGGGTCAAGGAGATCGACGGCGAACAGGTCAGCCGCGTCCTGTCCGGCGAAGAGCCCTTCGACGAGCAGACCATGATGGCCCATCACGGAGTGCTCGAAACCCAGGAGAAGGCAATTCCTGCCCACGCCTAGGACTCCCGAGTCCACGGCGCCTCGGCGCCGGCCAACCGCCCGTACAGGCCCAGCCTGTGCGGGCGGTTTGCTTGGGCGGAACACCAACCTTCGACCTCAGGTAAAAGGTCAAGGCTCAAGCGCCATCAAAAGTCAAGTTCCACCGAATGCCGTGTCGGGCGCTGTAGCCTTGGGTGGAAGCAGCATGGGCGCCGGGCAGATAGCGGCCCGGGCATTCAGCGGCAGAGAACAATCACCGTCATCGAAAGTGTGGATAGATACGTGAGCAGCGAACAGGGTTCAGCAACTCTGGAAGGCACGGAACTCGACCTGGAAGACGCCGTGATGGGTCCCACAGGACGTCCCTACCGCGAATTTCCGGAGCCCGCGCCGCTGTCCTCCCATGGACCGGCCCGTGTGATTGCCATGGTCAACCAGAAGGGCGGCGTGGGTAAGACCACGTCCACCATCAACCTCGCGGCCGCGCTGGCGGAATACGGCCGCCGCGTGCTCCTGGTGGACTTCGACCCCCAGGGTGCATTGTCCGCCGGGCTGGGCGTCAACCCCCACGAACTTGATCTCACTGTCTACAACGTCCTCATGGACCGCAAGGTGGACATCCGCGATGCCATCCACCAGACCGGCGTGGAAAACGTTGATCTCCTGCCCGCCAACATCGACCTTTCCGCTGCCGAGGTCCAGCTGGTCAATGAGGTTGCCCGCGAACAGGTGCTGGACCGGGCGCTGAAGAAGGTTGAAGACGATTACGACGTCGTCCTCATCGACTGCCAGCCGTCCCTCGGGCTCCTCACCGTCAACGCCCTGACGGCCGCCCACGGCGTCATCATCCCGCTGATCTGCGAATTCTTCGCGTTGCGGGCGGTGGCCCTCCTGGTCGAGACCATCGACAAAGTCCAGGACCGCCTCAACCCGCGGCTGCAGGTGGACGGCGTGCTCGCCACCATGTACGACGCCCGCACGCTCCACAGCCGCGAGGTCATTACGCGCCTCGTGGAAGCCTTCGGCGACAAAGTCTTCGAGACCGTCATCAAGCGTTCCATCAAGTTCGCCGATGCCACTGTGGCCGCCGAACCCATCACCAGCTACGCCGGCAACCACATCGGCGCCGACGCCTACCGCCGCCTCGCCAAGGAACTCATCTCGCGCGGCGGCGCGCCCTAGCCTGGATGTCGGCTGAGTCGGCAACGCCGCTCGCGCAGCACGGCCAGCAGGCGGACGACGGCGGGACCCCGCCGGAAGTCCGGAAGCCCGGCTTCGAAGTCCGGCTGGCGAACTTCACCGGCCCGTTCGACCTGCTTCTGGGCCTGATCTCCAAGCACCAGCTGGACATCACCGAGGTGGCGTTGGCCACAGTGACCGATGAGTTCATCAAGTACATCCGGAACCTGCAGAAACTGGGGGAGGAGTGGGCCCTTGATGAGGCCAGCGAGTTCCTCGTCATCGCTGCCACCCTGCTGGATCTGAAGGCTGCACGCCTGCTTCCGGCCGGCGAGGTCGAGGACGACGAAGACGTCGCCCTGCTGGAGGCGCGGGACCTGCTCTTTGCGCGGCTGCTGCAGTACAAGGCGTTCAAGCAGGTGGCGGCGCTGCTGGATGCCACGCTCGAGCTGGAGGCTCGGCGGTACCCGAGGCAGGTGGCGCTGGAAGAGCACTTCGCGGCCATGCTGCCGGAGCTCGTCTGGAAGCATACGCCTCAGCAGTTCGCCGCCCTCGCGGAAACTGCCCTGAAACCCAAGACCCCCGCGCCCACCGAAGTGGGGCTGGCGCACCTCCACGGCAGCCCCGTCAGCGTCAAGGAACAGGCTGAGCTGATCGGACTGCGCCTGCAGCAGGGCAGGCCACTGTCGTTCCGCGCCCTGATTGCAGATGCAGAATCCACGCTGGTGGTGGTTGCCCGCTTCCTGGCCCTGCTTGAGCTGTTCCGCGACCAGGTGGTGGCCTTCAACCAGCTTGCGCCGCTGGGTGACCTCACCGTCCGCTGGACGGCGCCCGGCGCGGAGTGGAGCAGCGACCACCTGACCGAAGAATATGAGGAACAGCCGTGAGGAAACCTGTGCAGGAACCGTCGTCGGATGACACGGACAGCGGCGGCACCGATGTCACGGCGCTGCCGGGCGGAGCGCGCGCTGCGCTCGAGGCCGTCCTGATGGTGCTGGACCAGCCGGCATCGGCAACGGACCTCGCCGCGGGACTCAACCTGACCGTGGCGGCCGTGGAGAACCTGCTGCTGGAACTGCAGCGCGAGTATGACGGCTATACTGTTAAAGCCCCGGATATGGAAATTGCCAGTAACGCTGGCTTCACCTCCAGCCCCCGGGGCTTTGAATTGCGGAATGTCGCCGGTGGCTGGCGCATCTACTCCAGGGCTGAATTCGCTGACGTCGTCGGTGCCTTCGTCTTGGAGGGACAGACGGCCAGGCTGACGCAGGCGGCGCTCGAAACGCTCGCCGTCATCGCGTACCGGCAGCCCGTTTCCAGGGCGAGGGTGTCTGCAATTCGCGGGGTCAATGTTGACTCTGTCGTGCGGACGCTGACCCAGCGGGGGCTGATCGAGGACTCCGGAACAGATCCGGAGTCAGGCGCTGTCCTGTACCGTACGACGTCGTATTTCCTTGAACGCATGGGAATCGGCTCGGTGGCTGAGTTGCCTCAGCTTTCACCGCACCTTCCGGGGCTTGAAGGAATTGAAGAGTTCTATGACGCCGGAAGAATGTAGGCAGTTTTGCCTGCGCAACAGTATTCACCAGGGCAGATTTAATCTGCACGGCTGGCTAGTGTTGTCCTAGGACAACCGTTGCCGGTCAACACAACGAAGGACGGGTCATGACACAGGCGGGACGCCAGGGTTCACCACGTAAAAGTTCAGGACGTAAAGGTCCGGAACGAAATTCAGCGGGCAGCGCAGGACGCGGTGCCCCCAGCCCGCGCGGCGGCGGCTTCGGCGCCGGCCAGCGGGACTTCTCCAAGGGCGGCGACCGCCCCTACAAGGCACCCAGGCCGCGGGAGGAGCCTTTCGTCGATCCCGACGAATCGCCCGCCGGCGAGACGGCCGGCCGGCCGGCCGCTGGCGACTGGAAGTCCGGCGCCAAGCCGGCAGTCCGGAAGCCCGGAGCCCGCAAGCCCGGGGCAGGAAAGGCGCCCGGCACCCCCGGCGCGCTCAAGCCCAAGCCGCGGTCCGCTGCGGCCAAGACCTTCGGCACGCGCGCATTCGGCGGCGAACGGTTCGGCCAGAGCCTCGGCGCGGTCCGCAAGCCTTCGCGCAAGCGCGGCCCCAGCGGTCCCGTGCCGCAGTCCGAACTGCACGACGCCGACGGCGTCCGCCTGCAGAAGGTCATGGCGCAGGCGGGAGTGGCTTCGCGGCGCGTCTGCGAAGAGATGATCGCCGAAGGCCGCGTGGAAGTCGACGGCCAGGTAGTCACCGAGCTCGGTGTCCGCGTCGATCCCAAGGCGTCCGTTATCCACGTGGACGGCCTGCGCATCCAGCTCGATGAGTCCCTCGTGTACATGGTCTTCAACAAGCCCAAGGGCGTCGTGTCCACCATGGAGGACCCGGACGGGCGTCCCTGCATCAGCGACTTCGTCCGCAACACCCATGGAGAGCGCCTCTTCCACGTCGGCCGCCTGGACGTCGCCACCGAGGGCCTCCTGCTGCTGACCAACGACGGCGAACTGGCCAACCGCCTGACGCACCCTTCCTACGAGGTTCCCAAGACGTACCTGGTCCAGGTCCGGGGGCCGTTCCCGCAGGGCATCGGCGCGCAGCTGAAGGCCGGCGTTGAACTGGAGGACGGCATCGCCTCGGTGGACTCGTTCCGGCTCGTTGATTCGACTCCCGGGCATGTGCTCATCGAAGTCGTGCTGCACTCGGGCAAGAACCGTATTGTCCGCCGGCTCTTCGACGCCGTCGGATTCCCCGTGCTGCGCCTGGTGCGCGTCAAGGTGGGCCCCATCGGCCTGGGCGACCAGCGCCAGGGGAGCATCCGCAACCTCGGCAAGCAGGAAGTCGGCCACCTGCTGGCGTCCGTGGGGCTGTAAGGCATGTCTGCTTTCCGCACGCACGGCCGCGGGCACCTGAACGGCCCGGTCGCCGTGATCGGCACCGGGCTGCTCGGCGCCAGCATCGGCCTCGGCCTGCGCGGCCGGGGCGTCGCCGTGTACCTCTCTGACCCGTCGCCCACCAACCAGGCCGTCGCCGTGGACATCGGCGCCGGCCTGCCGCTGGACGCACTGGGCCAGGAGCAGCCCGAACTCGTCGTCGTGGCGGCTCCGCCGGACGTGACGGCGGACGTCGTGGAACGTGCACTGGCTGACTTCCCGGAGGCCACCGTCGTGGACATTGCCAGCGTCAAGGCGGCCATCCTGGACGAACTGCGCCGCCGCGGCGTGGACCTGTCGCGGTACGTCGGAACGCACCCCATGGCAGGGCGCGAGAAGTCCGGGCCTGTTGCCGCACGCGGCGAGCTCTTCACGTCCATGCCCTGGGTGGTGTGCGCCGCCGAGGAGTCCTCTCCCGCGGCGCTGCAGGCCGCCCGCGCCCTGGCGGGCGACCTTGGCGCCGTCGTCTCGCAGTTCACCGCGGACGAACACGACGAGGCCGTAGCGCTCGTATCGCACCTGCCCCAGGTCATGTCGTCGCTGCTGGCCAGCCGGCTGCAGGGCACTCCGCTGCCCGCGTTGTCCCTCTCCGGCAACGGGCTGCGGGACGTGACGCGCATCGCCGCCAGTGATCCCACGCTCTGGGTGCAGATTCTTGGGGCCAACGCCGAAAAGGTCGTTGGCATCCTGCACGGAGTCCGCGAGGACCTGAACAGGCTGATCGGCACGCTGGAGGATCCAACGGCCCCGGGCGCCCGCCTGGACCTGGCCCAGCTGATCAGCGAAGGCAACGCCGGGCAGGCACGGATCCCTGGCAAGCACGGGGGGCCGCCGCAGGCGTATTCCTGGCTGACCGTCCTCGTGGACGACAAGCCGGGCCAGATCGCCCGGCTCCTGACGGAGATCGGCGAGATCGGCGTCAACGTGGAGGACCTGCGGCTCGACCACTCATCCGGCCAAAACGTCGGCATGGTGGAACTGTCCGTTCTCCCCAACAGGCACGATCTCCTCATCGAAGCCCTCAATGACCGCGGATGGCGGGTACTGCAGTAAATGACACAGGAACTGATTGATACTTTGCCTGCCCTGCGCCTGGGCCGGCCCCTCGTTGTCGCCATCGACGGGCCGTCCGGATCCGGAAAATCAAGCGTCAGCAAGGAAGTTGCCCGCCGGCTGAACCTCGCCTACCTGGACACCGGCGCCATGTACCGGGCGCTGACCTGGTTCTGCCTCGACCGCGCCATCGACCTCACCGACGCAGCCGCCGTCGAACTTGCGGCTGAAGAACTGCCGCTCGACATCAGCACCACTCCGCATGAAGAGTATGTGCGCGTGGACGGCAAAGACGTCACCGAGGCCATCCGCGAGCCGGCGATCTCCGCCGCGGTCAGCGCCGTGGCCACAACGCTGGGAGCCCGGACCGAACTCATCCGGCGCCAGCGCGCGCTGATCGAAAAGCACCACCGCCGCATGGTGGTGGAAGGCAGGGACATCACCACCGTCGTCGTGCCCGGTGCACAGGTGCGCATGCTCCTGACCGCAAGCGAGGAAGCCCGCCTGCGCCGGCGCGGCATCCAGCTTGGCGGCACCCAAAGCGCGGAGGAGCTTGCCGCCCAGGTGACCCAGCGCGACGCCAGGGATTCAACCGTTGTGAATTTCACGCAGGCCGCTGACGGTGTGGTCACGCTCGATTCGTCGGAGCTCGACTTCGAGGAGACCGTGGCCGCGGCACTGCGGATTGTCACCAAGGTCATCAACCATGAGTGACGCGTCCGGCGCGGCCAACGAGGGTGCTCCGGGCAGCGGCGTGCCTGCGGCCTGGACCATGGGATGGAGCCGGCCCGTGGGCTGGCTGCTGGACCACGTCATCTACCGGACCTCCGTCACGGGCCGCGACAACGTGCCGGCCGACGGCCCGGTGATCTTTGCGGGCAACCACATCAGCTTCCTGGACGGCCCGGTCATGTTCGGCGCATCCCCGCGCCCCATGCACATCCTCGTCAAACAGGAGATGTTCAAGGGCTTCCTGGGGCGCGTGCTGAGGGCCTCCGGCCAGCTTCCGGTGGACCGCTCCGGGGACCGGTCTGCCCTCCAGCTCGGCAAGGAGGTGCTCGACGCCGGCCGTTGCGTCGGGATTCTTCCCGAAGGCACGCGGGGCAGCGGCAAGGCATCCGGAATCAGTAACGGAGTGGCATGGCTCGCCTTGAACTCCGCGGCAGCGGTGGTCCCGGTGGCCATCCTCGGCACGCGGAAGGGCGGCGAACACCTGGACACGGTTCCCAGGCCGGGCCGGAGGCTGCACGTGAGCTTCGCTGAGCCCCTCCGCATTGGCCGAAAACCCAACGAAACCGGGCGTGCTTCAATGGACAGGGCGGGAATGGAAATCCGCGCTGCGCTGGCGAAACATGTCCAGGACACCATTTACCTGAGCGGGCAGCCATTGCCCGACGCGGAATTCCCGCAAGAACGTCCCAACGCAGTAGCCGGGTCGCCGGCAGATCACCACTAAGGAAAGTGCAATGAGCGATACGACTCAAACCTCCGGCCTCTCGGGCGCCGGCGAAGACGAATACACGCCCACCGGCACCGACCAGGTGGCTGAGCATCTCGCAGCCCTGGACGATGACGAGGCCGAGCTCCGCGCGGCCTCTCTCCGGGCCGGGCTGGACGACTACGAACTCGACGACGAAGACGCAGCGCTGCTCAGCGGCCGCTACGACGACGAGGACTTTGAAGGGCCGGTCAAGCTCGATCCCGTGCTGGCCATCATCGGCCGCCCGAACGTGGGCAAGTCCACCCTTGTGAACCGCATCCTCGGCCGCCGCGAGGCCGTCGTGGAGGACACCCCGGGCGTGACCCGCGACCGCGTGATGTACTCCGCCCACTGGAACGGCCGTAACTTCACCGTGGTGGACACCGGCGGCTGGGAGCACGATGCCCGCGGCATCCACGCCCGGGTGGCGGAACAGGCCGAAATGGCCGTGGAGCTGGCTGATGCCGTGCTGTTCGTCGTTGACTCCGCCGTGGGCGCGACTGCCACGGACGAAGGCGTCATGAAGATGCTGCGCAAGAGCAAGAAGCCGGTCATCATGGTCGCCAACAAGGTGGATGACTTTGCGCAGGAAGCCGATTCCGCCACGCTCTGGGGCCTGGGATTCGGCGAGCCGTACCCCGTGTCCGCCCTGCACGGCCGCGGCGTCGCCGACCTTCTGGACCATGTCATGGACACGCTGCCGGAATTCTCCACCATCGAGGGCCTGGAACGTTCCGGCGGCCCCCGGCGTGTGGCCCTGATCGGCCGCCCGAACGTGGGCAAGTCGTCGCTCCTGAACAAGCTCGCCGGTTCCGAGCGTGTCGTCGTGGACAACACTGCGGGCACCACGCGCGACCCGGTGGATGAGTTCATCGAACTCGGCGGCCGTACCTGGCGCTTCGTCGACACCGCCGGCATCCGGCGCCGCCAGCACATGGCCCAGGGCGCCGACTTCTACGCCTCCCTGCGGACCCAGAGCGCGCTCGAAAAGGCGGAGGTCGCCGTCGTGCTCCTCGCCGTGGACGAGGTCCTCAGCGAGCAGGATGTCCGCATCCTCCAGCTCGCCATCGAATCCGGACGCGCCATGGTGCTGGCGTTCAACAAGTGGGACCTGCTGGACGACGAACGCCGGACTTACCTGGAACGCGAAATTGAGCAGGACCTGGCCCACGTGGCCTGGGCGCCGCGGGTCAACATCTCGGCCAAGACCGGCTGGCACAAGGACCGCCTCGTGCCCGCGCTGGACCTTGCCCTCGAAAACTGGGACAAGCGCATCCCCACGGGCCGGCTCAACGCCTTCCTGGGCGAGCTCGTGGCCGCCCACCCGCACCCGGTCCGCGGCGGCAAGCAGCCCAGGATCCTCTTCGGCACGCAGGCCTCCAGCCGGCCGCCGAAGTTCGTCCTGTTCACCACAGGCTTCCTGGACCCCGGATACCGCCGGTTCATCACCCGGCGGCTCCGCGAAACGTTCGGTTTCGAAGGCACGCCCATTGAAGTCAACATGCGTGTCCGCGAAAAACGCGGCAAGAAGCGTTAATTAGGACACACCGTGCCCGTGGCGGCTGAAAATGTCACGGGCACCCTCCGGAATCGTGTAAGCTTTTGGAGGTGGTTCGGCCGGACTGCTTAGGTGAAATTCTTCTGAACTTCACTGAAGCGGAGAACGGCGGAACTGACGGGCTGTAGCGCAGCTTGGTAGCGCACTTGACTGGGGGTCAAGGGGTCGCAGGTTCAAATCCTGTCAGCCCGACCAACTAAACCCCGCCAATCCGGTATCCGGATTGGCGGGGTTTTTTGTTGTCCGGAACCGGCCGCGTAGGCCCTGCCGGAAAGGCGACTATTTGAGGAAGCGGGACGTCCTGCGGTCGGCCAGGATCTTCCCCTTGGTCTGGCACGTCGGGCAGTACTGAAGCGCGGTGTCGGAGAAGGACACTTCACGCACGGTATCGCCGCACACCGGGCACGGCAGGCCGGTGCGGCCGTGGACCCTCATGGCGCCCCGCTTCGTGTCCTTCAGGTCGCCGGGCGCCTTGCCCACTGCCTCCTTCACCGCTGCCCCCAGGACACTGTGGACGGCGTCGTACAGAATCCGCACGCTGTCCCGGTCGAGGGAACTGGCGATGGCAAACGGCGAGATTCTTGCCGCGTGCAGGATTTCGTCGCTGTAGGCGTTCCCGATGCCGGCCATGACGCCCTGGCTCCGTAGCACGCCCTTGATCTGCTGCGAATGTGACGCGAGAATATCGGCGAACTCCCCGGGGCCGAATCCGGGGTCCAGCGGATCCGGTCCCAGCCCGGCAACGCCCGGGACATCACGGGGATCACGCACCACATAGACCGCCAGGCTCTTCTTGGTCCCGGCTTCAGTCAGGTCGATGCCGACATGCTGGCCGTCCGCTCCGGCGAACCCGACCCGGGCGGCGATGGGGCCCTTTCCCGGACGGAGGGGAGCGGCCGAGGGAGATTCCGTGTACCGGACCCACCCCGCCCTGGCGAGGTGAAACACGAGGTGCAGGCCGTCGGCGTCGATGCTGATGAATTTTCCGAAGCGTTCCACGCCGGTGACGGTGCGGCCCACCAGGGCCGTGTAGGGCGGGTCCGCTGTCTTGAGCACGGCCACGGACAGCACCTGGAGCTTCTCCAGCACGGCGCCCCGCAGACGCCCGTTCAGGAAAGACGTCAGACCGGCCACTTCCGGTAGTTCTGGCATGCACCCACTTTGCCACAGCCGGACGCCGGAGTGGGCGTTAGGGCCGCGTCCGGCGGCTTCGGAGATGTGCATATACTTTCAGCGGTGGCTTGTTCCCTACGCCTCCGTTGACATTGGTGACAAACCCGATGAAAGGCCCCTGATGAGCAACATTCCCTCTGATCTGTCCTACACCGCCGAACACGAATGGGTGTCCGCTCCGAATGCCGACGGTGTTGTCCGCGTGGGGATCACCGACTTCGCCCAGGACGCGCTCGGGGACGTCGTTTACGCCCAGATGCCGGAAGTCGGCACCACTGTTAAGGCAAACGACGTCATCGGTGAGGTTGAGTCCACCAAGAGCGTCAGCGACATTTACGCCCCGGTCTCGGGCGAAATTGTCGCCCGGAATGAATCGCTGGACACCGATTCGGCCCTGATCAACTCCGATCCCTACGGCGACGGCTGGCTCATCGAGGTCAAGCTCGCCGAAGCCGACGCGGTGGACTCCCTGCTCAGTGCATCGGAGTACGAACAGCAGGTAGGCTAAAGCTAACCGGTCCCGCTGACCGGCTATTGGAGTCCAATGGCCGGCCAGCAGGCGGTACACCGGATTTGCCAGGCATTTCCGGACGGTATGCGTTGATTGCAGGGGGACATCTGCAACGAAGGAGGAGGAATCCATGGTTGGCGGCGAACAGAACCACACCAACAGCGATTACGGCACGGGCGTGGGCAGGGCTTCGGAGACAACCTCGATCAACCTCACTCCCGTCCATGATGAGCCCACGATCGTGCCTAAGCTTTCCCCGGAGGAACGCTCCGCGGTCGAGGCGCTGCCCTCCGGCTCCGCGCTGCTCGTGGCCCACAGCGGGCCCAACTCGGGTGCCCGATTCCTGCTTGACTCCGACGTCACCACGGCCGGGCGGCACCCGGACGCCGACATCTTCCTCGACGACGTGACGGTGTCCCGCCGCCATGTCGAGTTCCGGCGCACGTCCCGGAGCTTCGAGGTGGTGGACACCGGCAGCCTGAACGGCACATACGTCAACCACGACCGCGTGGACAGCGTGGAGCTGAAGTCCGGAAACGAAGTCCAGATCGGCAAATTCCGACTCACCTTCTACCTGAGCCCTGCCCGCGCAGCAGGACGCGTCTGATTCGGAGCGGCTGCCTGTGGCAATGGCACAACCGGAGCGCCGGGGACCCCAGGTCCTGAACATCGGGGAAGTGCTCGCTCAGTTGAGCGACGACTTTCCAAGCATGACGGCGTCGAAAATCAGGTTCCTTGAGGAAAAAGGGCTCATTAATCCGCGGCGCACGCCCGCGGGATACCGGCAGTATTCGGACAGCGACGTCGAGCGCCTCCGCTTCGTCCTGTCCCTCCAGCGCGACCAGTACCTGCCGCTGAAGGTGATCAAGGACTACCTTGACGCGATAGACCGCGGGGAACGCCCCGAAAACCTCCCGCCCGGCGTGACGGTGTCCCCGCGGATCGTCTCGGATGAACTCGCCGCCGAGCTGCAGAATAAAGCCCGCAAGCTGAGCGAGGAACAGCTGCGCGCGGAGTCAGGCGCCAGCGTTCCGCTCCTGCAGTCCCTGCTGAGCTTCGGCCTGATCGGCCACACCAACGGCAAGTTCGACGAACACGCCCTGCAGGTGGCCCGTGCATGCGTCCAACTCGAGGGACACGGCCTGGAGCCCCGGCACCTGCGTCCCTTCCAGGCCGCGGCTGAGCGGGAATTCGGCCTGGTGGAACGCGCCGTGGCCACGCTGACGTCGCGCAAGGACGCGGCATCGCAGGCACGGGCCGCTGAGGCGGCCCGCGAAATCAGCGACCTCTGCCTGACACTGCACAGAGCGCTGGTCCAGGACCGTATTTCGCGGATGGAAATCTGATGATCGAAGTAGAGATTGTGGGCGTACGGATCGAGTTGCCCTCCAACCAGCCGCTGGTTCTGCTTCGGGAGATCCACGGTGAACGGCACGTACCGATCTGGATCGGTACGCCGGAAGCAAGCGCGATCGCCTTGGCACAACAAGGTGTCGTGCCGCCGCGGCCCATGACCCACGACCTCCTTGTCGACGTCGTGGAAACCCTGGGGCATGCCGTGGTCAGCGTGAACATCGTGGCAGTGGAAGACAACATCTTCTACGGCCAGCTCCAGTTCGACAACGGCGCCACGGTCAGTTCCCGGGCCTCGGACGCCCTGGCCATCGCCCTGCGGGCAAAATGCCGCATCTGGTGCGCCGACTCCGTGATGGACGAGGCCGGCGTGAGGATCACCGAACACGACGACGGCGAGGACACCGAGCCCGGCCCCACTGTGGACGAAGAGCGTGAGCTGCGCAGGTTCCGGGAGTTCCTGGATGACGTGGAGCCAGAGGACTTCGACGGCTGAAGGTCACGTTAAGGTTAAAGTTAAGGGTGAAAGTTTCGACACGCCCCAACAATGACCCGAACGTCTTTGACCTTGGGCCGTGGCGGGCCTAACGTCGAAGGTACCAAGTTCCCATTGCATACAACAGCCGCGCAAGTCACACTGGAAAGTGCTACTCCGGCCAAATTACATGCGTGATCTTCATGCCTGTAGAAGCTGTTGCGGCAAGTTCCCCCGGGGAACTCATGACAAGGAGGATCCACGTGAGTCCGAAAGGCGAAGCAGGCGAGCTGAAGCAGCCCTCCACGGCCGGCGTAGCTGTGCCCGCGAGCGGCGCTCAGGGCCTTCTCTTCACTGAGGACCTCCCCGTCCTTGACGAGGACGCGGGCTACCGTGGCCCCACGGCCTGCAAGGCGGCAGGCATCACCTACCGGCAGCTTGACTACTGGGCCCGCACCGGACTGGTCGAACCCGCCGTGCGCGGCGCCGCCGGCTCGGGTTCGCAGCGGCTCTACGGCTTCCGAGACATCCTCGTGCTGAAGGTGGTCAAGCGGCTCCTGGACACCGGCGTCTCACTTCAGCAGATCCGCTCCGCGGTGGAACACCTGCGCGAGCGCGGGGTGGAGGACCTGGCCCAGATCACTCTCATGAGCGACGGCGCGAGCGTCTACGAATGCACCTCCGCAGACGAGGTCATCGACCTCGTCCAGGGCGGTCAGGGCGTCTTTGGCATTGCCGTGGGCCGCGTGTGGCGCGAAGTGGAAGGCAGCCTGGCGTCCCTGCCCAGTGAGCACGCAGTCGAGCAGACGTTTCCCGACGACGAACTGAGCAAGCGCCGTGCAGCCCGGAAGATCGGCTAAGCGCCGTCCATCGCATACAACGAAGGCCGCCTCCCTGATGGGGAAGCGGCCTTCATTTGTTGTCAGCGGAAGCTGGTGGGCAGTGAAGGAGCCCCTTAACGGTGGCTGCGGCTCCTGCTGACCTTGGTCAGTGACATCAGGTTGCCGAGCAACGTGTCGTAGAGGCCTGCCGCGGACTTGGCGGATTCGCCGGGCCAATGGTGCACGGAGTGTGCGGCCCCCTGGATCTGCTGCCAGTTGGCCTGTTCCGGGATGTGCGGCGTCAGTAGGAGCTCGCCGAACATGGACTTCATTTCGGCGAGCCGGAACGCATGCTCCGAGGATCCGGTCCGGACGCGGTTGGCCACGATGCCCGCCGGGGAAAGATTGGGGGCGAACTCCTGCCGGAACAGCTGGATGGCGCGCATGGTCCGCTCCGTGCCGGCCACCGAGAACAGTCCCGGTTCGGCCACCAGGGCCACCTTGTTGCTGGCCGACCACGCCATGCGCGTCAGCCCGTTCAGCGACGGCGGGCAGTCCACCAGGACGAGCTCATACTTGTCCGCGCCGGCCAGGACCGCGGAAAGCCTGCGCAGGTCCCTTTTGCCGAGATCGGGGCGGTCGTAGATTCCGGTGTAGGCAGACCCGACGGCCACGTCCAGCACGGCCGGGCCGGAGCCGTTGCTTTCCGCGCGCCCGATCCAGCCGCTGGGGACCACATTCTCAGGAAGCCGGGCCTTGCGCGGGTTCCGGAGCATCCTTCCGATGTCCAGCTTGTCGTTGGGCTGCACTCCCAGGGCAGTGCTGGCGTCGGCATGCGGATCGAGGTCCACCACGAGCGTGGGAATGCCTGCGGCCAGCGCCGCAGACGCCAATCCGGTTGTGACCGATGTCTTGCCGACACCGCCTTTGAGGCTGCTGATGCTGACTACTTGCACTTGAAAAACCAATACCTAACGCCGGTTGCCGAGTTGGGGTAGTTTCCGTTCCGGTACTGCCGGAACCGGGGACAGGCTTCCGCCGCCCCATTCATCATATGTTGACCCCGCCCCGAAACCCTCCTTATCCGGCCCGGGCATGGCTCATCGGTAAGCAGCTCCGGCTCCAGCCGGGCACAGGAGTGAATGTGGCCCCGACATGACGGATAATTCTGTGATGGTAGACACAATGATTTGTGTTTCAACGCGCCCGTCTTAGACACTGTGACCACTTACCGATACACCCGCAATGATGCAGGAGAAGTATGTTTTCCAAGATTCTGGTGGCCAACCGCGGCGAAATCGCTATCCGCGCTTTCCGCGCGGGCTACGAGCTCGGCGCAAAAACCGTCGCTGTGTTCCCCAACGAGGACCGTAACTCGATCCACCGCCAGAAGGCCGACGAGGCGTATCTGATCGGTGAAGAGGGCCACCCCGTCCGCGCCTACCTTGACGTTGACGAAGTGGTGCGCGTGGCCAAGGAGTCCGGGGCCGACGCCATATACCCCGGCTACGGCTTCCTGTCCGAAAACCCGGACCTCGCCCGCGCCGCGAAAGCAGCCGGCATCACCTTCGTCGGGCCGCCTGCCGAGGTCCTCGAGCTCGCCGGCAACAAGGTCGCAGCCCTGGAGGCCGCGCGCAAGGCCGGCGTCCCGGTGCTGAAGTCCAGCCAGCCGTCAAAGGACCTCGATGAACTGATCGCGGCCGCGGACGAGATCGGCTTCCCGATCTTCGCCAAGGCCGTGGCGGGCGGCGGCGGCCGCGGCATGCGCCGGGTGGACACCCGGGAGGCCCTGCCCGAGGCCCTGCAGTCAGCCATGCGCGAGGCCGACGCCGCATTCGGTGATCCCACGATGTTCCTTGAGCAGGCGGTGTTGCGCCCGCGCCACATCGAAGTGCAGATCCTGGCGGATGCCGAGGGCAACGTCATGCACCTCTTCGAGCGCGACTGCTCCATCCAGCGGCGCCACCAGAAGGTGATCGAGATCGCTCCGGCCCCCAACCTGGACGAAGGCATCCGGCAGGCGCTGTACCGCGACGCCGTCAAGTTCGCCAAGGCCCTCAACTACGTCAACGCCGGAACGGTCGAGTTCCTCGTGGACACCGTGGGGGAGCGTGCCGGGCAGCACGTGTTCATCGAAATGAACCCGCGCATCCAGGTGGAGCACACCGTCACGGAAGAAGTCACCGACGTCGACCTCGTCCAGGCGCAGATGCGCATCGCCTCCGGCGAAACCCTGGCCGATCTTGGCCTCTCCCAGGACACGGTCTTCCTCAAGGGCGCGGCGCTGCAGTGCCGCATCACCACCGAGGACCCTGCCAACGGCTTCCGCCCCGACGTCGGAAAGATCACCGGCTACCGCTCTGCCGGCGGTGCCGGCGTCAGGCTCGACGGCGGTACGGTCTACTCGGGCGCCGAAATCAGCCCGCACTTTGACTCCATGCTCGTGAAGCTCACGTGCCGCGGCCGGGACTACCCCGCAGCCGTGGCCAGGGCACGCCGTGCCCTGGCTGAGTTCCGTATCCGCGGCGTGTCCACCAACATCTCGTTCCTGCAGGCCGTGCTGGACGATGCCGACTTCATCTCCGGCAACGTGGCGACGTCGTTCATCGACGAGCGTCCCGAGCTGCTGAAGGCCCGCGTTTCCGCCGACCGTGGCACCAAGCTGCTGACGTGGCTCGCCGAAGTCACGGTGAACAAGCCCAACGGCGAGCTCACCGTGCACTCCGATCCGGCCGCCAAGCTCCCCGCCGTGGCGGGCCGCACGCCGCAGCCCGGCTCACGCCAGCGGCTGCAGGAGCTCGGTCCGGAAGGGTTCGCCCGCGCCCTGCGCGAGCAGTCAGCTGTTGCGGTCACCGATACCACCTTCCGCGACGCCCACCAGTCGCTGCTGGCCACCCGCGTCCGCACCAGGGATCTGGTTGCCGCCGGACCCGCCGTGTCCTCGCTGCTGCCCGGGCTGCTCTCCGTTGAGGCCTGGGGTGGCGCGACTTACGACGTCGCCCTGCGCTTCCTGGGCGAGGATCCCTGGGACCGCCTCGCGGCACTCCGGAAGGCGCTGCCGAACATCTGCCTGCAGATGCTGCTCCGCGGCCGGAACACCGTGGGCTACACGCCGTACCCGGAAGAGGTCACCGAGGCGTTCGTGAACGAGGCTGCCGCCACCGGCATCGACATCTTCCGGATCTTCGACGCCCTCAACGACGTCAACCAGATGGCACCTGCCATCCGTGCTGTCCGCGCCACCGGAACGGCCGTCGCCGAAGTCGCACTGTGCTACACGGCCGACATGCTGGACCCGGACGAGAAGCTCTACACCCTGGACTACTACCTGGAGCTGGCGCAGAAGATCGTCGACGCCGGCGCCCACATCCTCGCGATCAAGGACATGGCCGGACTCCTCCGGCCCGCCGCCGCCGCGAAGCTCGTCACGGCGCTGCGGGAACGGTTCGACCTCCCCGTCCACCTGCACACCCACGACACCGCCGGCGGACAGCTTGCCACCTTGCTCGCCGCGGTTGATGCGGGTGTGGACGCCGTGGACGTTGCCTCCGCGTCACTGGCCGGGACCACCAGCCAGCCGTCGGCCTCCGCGCTGGTCGCGGCACTGGCCCACACCGAGCGGGACACCGGGCTGAGCCTGGCCAACGTCAGTTCGCTGGAACCCTACTGGGAAGCGGTGCGCCGGGTCTACGCTCCGTTCGAGTCCGGACTTCCGGGCCCCACCGGCCGCGTCTACCAGCACGAAATCCCGGGCGGGCAGCTCTCGAACCTCCGGCAGCAGGCCATGGCCCTGGGCCTGGGCGAGCGCTTCGAGGCGATCGAGGACATGTACACCGCGGCGGACCGCATCCTGGGCCGCCTCGTGAAGGTGACGCCGTCCTCCAAGGTGGTGGGCGACCTCGCCCTGCACCTCGTCGGCCTCAACGCCGACCCGGCCGACTTCAACGAGAACCCGCAGAACTACGACATCCCGGACTCGGTCATCGGCTTCCTGTCCGGCGAACTCGGAGATCCTCCCGGTGGCTGGCCGGAGCCGTTCCGCACGAAGGCCCTGCAGGGCAGGAGCATTAAGGTCCGCGATGCCGAGCTTAGCGCCGAAGACAGCGCAGCGCTCCAGGGCGATTCGAAGACCCGGCAGCAGACCCTGAACCGGCTGCTGTTCGCCGGTCCCACCAAGGACTACCTGAAGAGCGTGGAGACGTACGGCAACGTCTCCGTGCTGGACACGCGCGACTACCTTTATGGCCTGCAGCGCGGCGAGGAGCACGTCATCCAGCTGGAGAAGGGCGTCCGTCTCATCGCCTCGCTGGAAGCCGTCTCGGAACCGGACGAGAAGGGCATGCGCTCGGTCATGTGCACCCTCAACGGCCAGTCCCGGCCGGTCCTGGTGCGCGACAAGTCCGTGGTCAGCAACGTTAAAGCCGCGGAGAAGGCCGACCCCGCCCAGCAGGGCCAGGTCGCCGCCCCGTTCGCTGGAGCCGTGACGGTCACCGTCAAGGCGGGCGACACTGTCAAGGCAGGCGACACCGTTGCCACTATTGAGGCCATGAAGATGGAAGCATCCATCACGACGCCGGTGGGCGGCAAAGTGGCGCGACTGGCCATTTCCGCCGTGGAACAGGTACAGGGCGGGGACCTGCTGCTCGTGGTTGAGTAGCCGTCGGCTCCGTCGCGGGGCAGCACTCCTGCTTCCCGCGGCCTCATACCGGTAGGCTGGAATCCTGAGTGAAGGCTGTGAGGGCGGCATTTGCCGCCCTCACAGCCTTCGCATACGAGATGACCACACTGAGCGGGAGCCATGACGCAGACGAACACGCCCAAGCCCGCGCCGCGGCCTGACCGGAGTCCCGGTTCTGCAGTTTCGGCGCCGGACCCGGGCACAGACCGGATGAGCCCGGACCATTTGAACGCAGACCAGATGAACGCCGACCAGACGAACAGCCCGCCGCCGGATGCGGCCACTCTGGGGGCCGCGGCCGCAGCTGAAAGCGCGGCCCCCGCGTTAGCCGTAGACGAAGGCGCCGTCGACGACGACGCCATTCGCGCGGACGGCATGCGTGCAGACTCGGTTCCGGCCGTTCCAAATTTTCCGCCGTCCGGTGAAATCAGTGTCGTGACCGTGTCCGACGCGCAGGACCGCACGTCTGCGGGGTCGCTGTCGGCCGTCAACAGCATTCCGCAGCCTGTTGCGGGACCATCGATTCCCGTTGTCACCGCCGGGCCCGGCCCGCAGGATGCCAGTCCGCAGGAGGCCGGCCAGCCGGAGCCGGGGCACCCCGCCGTGCAGGAACCCGCAGATACGCAAGCCGTGCCGGCGACTTCAACGGCGCAGGCACCCGCTTCAGATCAGGCACCCGCTTCAGGTCAGGCACACGAACACGTGAGCGAACGCCGGGAACGCGCCGAAGGGCCGGAGCCGGCAGCGGCGCTGACCGCCGACCGCCTGCTGAACAGAACGGCAGCCGCGCCCGTCGAGGGCTGGCGCCGGTGGCTGTTCCAGGCGACTTTTGGCTACGTGAACCTGGGCGATCCGGACCGGATCCGGATCCAGCGGGCCATGGAGCACCGGATCGCCATGCGCCTGGGGGAGCGGACGCGGTACGTGCCGGTCCTCTCCCGCAAGGGCGGCGTCGGAAAGACCACGGTCACCACCCTGCTGGGCATGGTGCTCGCGGACCTGCGCGAGGACCGCGTCATCGCCATGGACGCCAATCCGGACCGCGGAACCCTGTCAGACCGTTCTCCGGGCCGGGCGGACTTCACGGCACGCCAGCTGGTCAAGGACAGGTTCACGGTCAATTCCTTCGCGCAGCTGTCCAATTACACGGCCCGCGACGGCTCGCGGCTCGACGTCCTGGCCTCGGACACCGATCCCATGGTGGCGCACGCATTCGACGACGCCGACTACCGGGCCGTCACTGACATCCTCGGCCGGTACTACTCAATCGTCCTGACAGATTCCGGCACCGGCATGGTGCACTCCGTCATGAAGGGCACCCTCGAAAAGGCCGACGCCGTGGTCCTCGTCTCGGGCGGCAGTGTGGATGAAGCGCGGCTGGCCTCGGAGACATTGTCGTGGCTGGAAGCCCACGGCCGCCAGGACCTCGTGGCCAAGGCCACGGTGGTCATTAACATGGCGGCGGGCGACCGGACACTGGTCAACATAGATGAGATCGAGCAGCACTTCCTGTCCCGGGTCAAGAATGTGGTCCGGATTCCGCACGACCGGCATCTTGCGGAGGGATCCCGGATCCAGCTGAGCCAGCTCCGGCCCGCAACGCGTGGTGCCGCCGTCGAGCTTGCCGCTTTGGTGATGGACGAACTCCAGCAGGCCTGACCTTCAGCGGGCGGCTGTCAGCCTGCACCGTATGGACGCTGCCGGATGACGGTGCCAAGGTGAATCAGTACAGGTGCACAGTCCGGTACTGAAGCAACGGAGGTTGGTCATGAATCTCGACGAACTGGTCTTCCATCCCTGGGCCGTCCAGGGGCCGCGGGACGTGCCTACCTTGGTCGGGGGCTCCGGGAGCTACGTCGTCGACGCCAGCGGACGGCGCTACCTGGACTTCAGCTCGCAGCTGGTGTTCACCAACCTTGGTCACCAACATCCGCGCATCGTTGCTGCGATCAAGGACCAGGCTGACCGCCTGTGCACGCTCGCACCCGGCAATGCGTCCGATGTCCGGGGCGAAGCGGCGCGGCTGATTGTGGAAGTGGCGCCTGAGGGCCTTGGGCACGTGCTGTTCACCACCGGGGGAACGGAGGCCATCGAGCATGCGGTTCGGATGGCGCGCCTCTACACTGGACGGCCGAAGGTGCTCGCCGCCTACCGCTCCTACCACGGCTCGACGGCGGCCTCCATCCACCTCACCGGCGACCCTCGCCGCTGGGCCTCGGACACTGGCGCGGCGGGAGCCGTCCACTTCTTCGGACCTTTCCTGTACAGGTCGGCGTTCGGATCGGGGACCCCGGAAGAAGAGTCCGAGCGGGCGCTGGCCCATCTCGAGCAGGTGATCCTGATGGAAGGCCCGTCGACGATCGCCGGCCTGGTCCTGGAATCGGTGATCGGCAGCTCGGGCGTTATCGTGCCACCGGCCGGCTACCTGCGTGGGGTCCGCGACCTGTGCGACCGCCACGGGATCGTCTACATAGCCGACGAGGTGATGGTCGGCTTCGGCCGCACGGGAGCCTGGTTCGGCGTCGACCACGCTGGGCTGGCACCGGACCTGCTGGCGTTCGCGAAGGGCGTGAACTCCGGGTACGTGCCGCTCGGCGGCGTGCTGGTCGGCGACGCAATCTACGAGACGTTTACCAAGCGCCCCTACCCGGCGGGCCTGACGTACAGCGGCCACCCGCTCGCCTGCGCAGCAGCCGTCGGTGCCATCAACGCGATGCACGAGGAGGGCACCGTCGCGGCAGCTGCCCGTCTCGGCGCGGACATCCTCGGGCCAGGACTCCGGGAAATTGCCAAGAAGCACCGGACGGCCGGCGACGTTCGCGGCATCGGCGGCCTCTGGACCGTCGAACTGGTCCGCGACCGGCTGACCAAAGAGCCGCTCGTGCCGGTAGGAGCCACCGGCCAGGCGAATGCGCCGATGGCCGCCTTCACGAAGGCGTGCCTAGAGCGGGGCCTGTTGCCGCTGACCATGGGCAACCGCGTGAACGTCGCCCCTCCCCTCAACGTGAACGACGCCGACGCCGCCGCCGGCCTGGCGATCCTGGACGAGGCACTGGCGGCAGCCGACGCTTTCCTGAGCTAAAAACCACTCTCAGTCATCTGTTGTGAGGCTCGGTGGCAACTGCCCGGCTAGGCCGGGGTGGGCTTCGGCGACTTGTACATCTCGTCAATCACGTCCTCGAAGTCCTTCATGACCTGCGCCCGCTTGACCTTCATGGACGGTGTCAAGTGACCGGACGCTTCCGTGAAGTCGCTGGGCACGATCCTGAATGCCTTGATGGCCTCCGCCTGCGATACGGACTGGTTCGCATGGCTGATCAGCTCCTGCACCGCGGCCTTGACCACGGCGTTGCCGCCCGCGTCGGTGACCGTGATCTCCGCGGGCAGTCCGTGGCGCTGCAGCCACCCGGGAAGGGCTTCCTCATCGAGCGTCACCAGTGCGCCGATGAACGGGCGGTTGTCGCCCACCACGAGCACCTGCGAGACCAGGGCGTCCGCCCGGATCTGGTCCTCGAGCTGGGCGGGCACCACGTTCTTGCCGCCGGCCGTCACGATGATTTCCTTTTTCCGGCCGGTAATGGTCAGGAAGCCGTCGTCGTCGAGCTGGCCGATGTCCCCGGTGCGGAACCAGCCGTCCACGAATGCCTCCGCAGTCAGGTCATCACGGTTGTAGTAGCCGCGCATGACGCACGTGCCCTTGATGAGGATTTCCCCGTCGTCGGCAATCTTGACGGTGTTGCCGGGAATCGGCGCGCCGACCGTCCCGATTTTGATCCGTTCGGGCGTGTTGACACTGATGGGCGCCGTGGTCTCGGTGAGGCCGTAGCCTTCCAGGATCTGCATGCCGATTCCCTGGAAAAAGTGGCCCAGCCGTTCGCCCAGCGGGCCTCCGCCGGATACGGCATGGGCCACCTGGCCGCCCATGGCCGCGCGGAGCTTGCTGTAGACGAGCCTGTCGAAGATCGCGTGCTTGATTTTGAGGCCGAGTCCGACGCTGCCGTTCTGCCTGGCGCGGGAATAGGCGATGGCAGTATCCGCGGCCTTGTGGAAGATTGCTCCCTTGCCGCCGTCCTCTGCCTTGGTGAGGGCCGAGTTGTACACCTTTTCGAACACCCGGGGCACGGCGAGGATGAAGGTGGGCTGGTAGCTCTGCAGATCGGGCAGCAGGTGCTTGATGTCGGGCGTGTGGGCCACGGTGACACCGGCCGCAACGGACAGGACGGAAATGAACCGTGCAAAGACATGCGCCAGGGGGAGGAACATGATGGTCCTGGCCTGCTGATTGACGATCTGGCGCAGCGATGTGGCCAGGGCGTTTTCGGACAGTTCCACAAAGTTGCCGTGGGTCAGTTCACAGCCCTTGGGCCGGCCCGTCGTTCCCGAGGTGTAGATGATGGTGGCGAGGTCACTGAGCCCGGCGGCCCTCCGCCGTGCTTCCAGGTCGTCGTCGCTGACGCCGGTTCCGGCCGCACGGACCGCATCGAGGCCGCTGCCTTCAAGCTGCCACACGTGGGCCAGCGCGGTGAGCCCCTCGGACGCTGCGGCCTGCCGGATGATGTTCTCGTGATGGGCAGACTCGCCGAAAGCCGCCACCGCGCCGGAGTCGCCCAGGTTCCAGGCGACCTGCGAGGGCGAGGACGTCTCATAGATGGGCACGGAGACGGCGCCCGCGAACCAGATGGCGAAGTCGATCAACGCCCACTCATAGCGCGTCCGGGACATGATGCCCACACGGTCACCCGCGTCGACGCCGCTGGCGATGAGGCCCTTGGCCAGGGCGGAGACGTCCGCGAGGAACTCGGTGGCCGAGATGTCCTGCCACTGGCCGGCGGAATCCAGCCGCGAAAACAGGGCGGGATTCGAGGCCTTCGAGGCTTGGCGCAGCACAAGGTCCGTGATGTTGGTGTCCCGTGGGACGTTTGCCAGGGGCGGAACGATGAATTCGCGCACGATAGCTCCTTTGATATCCGTAGGCCGCAGCGGGTAGTCCTAACCTTAGTACGCCGCCTTGAACGGTCGGGCGCACATTACCTACTGGCCAGTAACTTTACGTCGGCAGGCCGGAATGCGCCACTGTGTCGCGGCCGGACCCATGCGGCCGGACACCTAGAATGGGAGATTATGCAGCCTCCCCCGCCCACTGGACAGTCCAGCCAAACCGACCACCACGGCAGAACCGGGCACTACGGGATCCGCGCGTGGCAGCGGGGGCCGCTGGGACAGCAGGGCCGCGGGGCGCACCACAGGATGCTGCGGCAACAGCTTCGGCTGCGGCGCCGGGGACTGGCCATCGGCATCGACATCGGCGGCACCAAGGTGGCGGCCGGCGTTGTTGACGCAGACGGAAGGATTCTCCGCGAAGCCCGGCGTTCCACTCCCGGAAGCGATCCCCGCGCCGTGGAGCAGGTCATCGTGGAGCTGGTGGATGAGCTGAGCCGTGGTTCCCGCATCAGGTCGGTGGGCATCGGCGCAGCCGGCTGGATGGACCTCGACGGCGGCACCGTCCTTTTCAGCCCGCACCTCGCCTGGCGCAACGAGCCGCTGAGGGAAAACCTCCAGCGCCTGCTGCGCCGTCCGGTCATGCTGGTCAACGATGCCGACGCCGCGGCGTGGGCGGAATGGCGCTTCGGCGCCGGGCAGGGCCAGGACCGCCTGGTGTGCATCACGCTGGGGACCGGCATCGGGGGTGCCATGGTGATGGACGGGCGCGTGGAACGCGGCAGGTTCGGCGTCGCGGGCGAGTTCGGGCATCAGATCATCATGCCCGGCGGCCACCGGTGTGAATGCGGCAACCGCGGCTGCTGGGAACAGTACGCCTCCGGCAACGCGCTGGGCAGGGAGGCCCGGGAACTGGCGTTGGCCAACTCCCCGGTAGCCCAGGAACTCCTGAAGGCAGTGGACGGCCAGGCGGACCGCATTACCGGCGCCACCGTCACCGAGCTGGCCATCTCCGGCGACGCTGCGTCGAGGGAGCTGCTGGAGGACGTGGGGGACTGGCTGGGACTGGGCCTGGCGAACCTTGCCGCCGCCCTTGACCCGGGAAAATTCGTGATCGGCGGCGGGCTCTGTGCCGCCGGAGAGCTGCTCGTGGCACCGGCGCGCAAGGCCTTTGCCCGGAACCTGACCGGGCGCGGGTTCCGGCCCGCCGCGGAAATCGACCTCGCCGCCCTCGGGCCGAATGCAGGACTCATCGGTGCCGCGGACCTGTCCCGCGTGAGCAGCCGAACGCACGTCTGACCCGGCCGGCGCAGCGGGTCAGGCGCCGTCAGACGCGCGCGCCGTCGTCATTTTCGTCCTTCTCCTGGGGCAGTTTCATGATCAGGTACACCACGGCTGCGATAAAGGCGGCCACCATGCCCAGGATGGCCAGCAGCGGCGCTGAACGCCAGAACATCGCCGATAGGACCAGCGCCACCGGCGCGCCCACGGCGCCCAGCCACGCCAGCATGGTCAGGGGATCCGTGGCGGAAAGGCTGGGGGGTTCCTCCGGAACGAACGCGCCGCCGTCGTCGTCCTCCAAGCCGTAATCGCGCGGGCCGTCGGTTACTGGTTGCTCGGCGGCTTCGCTGTTCTCGGCGTCCCGCTGCCGGGCTGCGGCCGCCTGGCGCTCCGCTGCCGACAATTCCGTCGGAGCCCCGGGGGCGAGTCCCAGCGGATCAAAATCAGTGAACCGCTTGGCCCGGCCGTGTTCCGGTCCGTCAGGTCCGCGGCCGTCTGCGGCAGCTGCGCCGCCGTCCCCTTGCGAACCGGCGCCGTCTTCGGGCCCGGCACCGGTGCCGGGAGCGGGCGTACCGCCCTGGAGCCTGGCCACGAGGTCAAGCCAGACGGCGTCGTCCTGGTTGGCGCTCGGATCGGACGGGTTTGAATCGGGCCTATTCATCGGGCGTGCCCTTCTCGCTGGCGGTCGCGGACTGGTTCGAAGCCTGGCGGGATTCCGCAACCACGGAGCGGATAAAGTCCACCGAGCCGCTGAAAATTTCCTCGGCGTCGTTGTCAAGGGTGGCCACGTGGTAACTGTTCGCCAGCATGCTGACCTGCAGCGGGGCGTGCGTCAGTCCCCACCGGAGCGCAGCCATGCTGGAGTCGGAAACAACGTGGTCCACGGTGGAGCGGAAGACCCGCACCGGAGCAGTGACGTCCGGAAGCAGCCGCAGCGTGTCTTTGAACATCCTGTTCAGCTGGTGTGCCGCCGCCACCGGCGTCCGGGCATAAGCGCCCTCATCCATGCCGGGCTTGAGGATGTCGTTGGCTATGGCGGGGGTGCTCTTGAGTACGAGCTTGAGGATGCCGGCCAGCGGGGCGCGGGGGTCGTCAATGACCAGGCCAGGGTTGACCAGGATGGCTCCGGCAACCGGGCGCGTCGCGGCGATGCGAAGCGCCAGTGCGCCTCCCATGGACAGGCCCGCGGCGAAGACATACTCACACTCGGAGTCGAGTTCACGGTAGGCGGCATCCACGGCTTCGTGCCATTCGGTCCAGCGGCTGCGCGACAGCTCCTGCCACGTGGTGCCGTGGCCCGGGAGCAGCGGCATGCGCACGGCGAAGCCGGCTGCGGCCAGTTCCACGGCCCAGGCCCGGACCCCGTGCGGGCTGCCGGTGAATCCATGGGACAGGACCACGCCGACGCGGGGCCCCTCGCCGGAGAACGGGCTACTGAACGGACTGTGGTCCGGAACTATGCTCATGACTTCTCCGACGGTATGGTGCTTCGCGCGTGCACCTGGAAGAACCGCGCCGAGGCTTCGAAAATTTCCGCGGCATCCACATCAAGGGTTGCCACGTGCCCGCTGTTTTCCAGCGCGACGACGTCCAGGACGGGCGACCCGAGCCGCCTCCGGATAAGCGCCAGGGACGTCGGCGGCACCACGATGTCGTTCCGCGACTTGAAGACCAGGACCGGCGCCGTGACGCGCGGAAGTCCGCGGACGGCGGCGGCGAAGAGCCGCTTCAGCTGATGGACGGCAGCCAGCGGGGTCACGGAGTAATCGCCGTCGTCGGTGCGGGCCGACGTCGGGCTCTCTTCCTCGATGGGAAGTGTGGTCCGCTGGAAGTACTTGAGGAGGCCGATGATCCGGACGCGGCGGTCGTAGAAGCTCAGGCCCGGATTCACCACCGCCACACCGGACACCTTCTGGCGGGCCGCGGTCAGCAGCGCGACGGCGCCACCCATGGACAGCCCGGCCACGTAGCAATCGTCCGTCGTAGCGGCGAGGTCCAGGTACGCCTCTTCAAAGGTGCTGTGCCAGTCCCGCCACCCCGTGCGGGCCAGGTCCTCCCAGCTGGTTCCATGCCCCGGGAGCAGCGGCACCGATACGGCGAAGCCGCGGCCGGCAAGGAACTCGGCCCACGGCAGGATGCTCAACGGGCTGCCGGTGAAGCCGTGGCAAATGGCGATTCCGATCCGCGCATTGGGTCCGTGGCCCGGGTAGCTGAAAGCGGCGGGCGTAGTCCGGGCGCTGCTTTCTGTCATGAGACCATCGTGTCACTGTTCCGGACAATTCTCACTAGAGTAGGGTTGCATTGCAGTGCTGGCCGGGCCCTTTGGAGCGCCTGCCAGTTGCCTTCCGGAGGGGTAAGACACGTGTTCTATTGGGTCATGAAAAGGATCTTCCTGGGGCCGGTGCTCCGCACGCTCTTCCGGCCATGGGTCAAGGGACTGGACAACGTTCCGGCTGAAGGCGCGGCGATTATTGCCTCGAACCACCTGTCGTTTTCGGATTCCATCTTCATGCCGCTCATGGTGCAGCGGCCCGTCATCTTCCTGGCCAAATCGGAGTACTTCACCGGCACCGGCCTCAAGGGCCGGCTGACCGCCTTGTTTTTCCGGCTCACCAACCAGCTCCCCATGGACCGCTCCGGCGGTGCCGCCTCCGCCGCGTCATTGGAGGCCGGCATGGATGTGCTGACCGGCGGCGGACTGTTGGGCATCTACCCCGAGGGCACGCGCAGCCCGGACGGGCGGCTCTACCGCGGGAAGGTCGGGGTAGCCCGCCTTGCGCTAGCGGCCGGCGTTCCGGTCATTCCCGTGGCGATGATCGGAACCGACAAGGTCCAGCCGATCGGAAAACGGCTGCCCAATATCCGCCGGATCGGCATGATCTTCGGCGAACCGCTGGACTTCAGCCGCTATCAGGGCATGGCCGAAGACCGGCTGATCCAGCGGTCTGTGACCGACGAGATCATGTATGAGCTCATGCGGCTCTCCGGGCAGGAATACGTCGACGAATACGCCGCCGTCGTCAAGCTGCAGCTGGCCGGGAAGGCCACTGCCGCCCCGGCAGTCGCCGGCGCTGGCCCTGCCCAGACCGCAGCCGAGCCCGAACCCGAGCCCGAACCCGAGGCGGCGGGGCCCGCGCAGGGACCGGACGATGCGCCCGCAGGGTCTGAGGACGTACCGGATGGGGAATCCGGGCGGGACTCCGGCGACGGGAACGACGTCGGCACTTCCCGCTCTGCCTGAGCGGTACAGGCCCGGCGCGGATACCTCTGTGACGCCGGGCGCGGGGTCGATGACAGATCGGGTGTCCGGATGCCGGTTGCGGCAACTACTCTTAGTAGTGTGACTGAGCTATCTGCAAAACCTGCCTCTTCCCTGACCAGCACCTCACAAAGCGGTGCAGCCAACTATCCGGGACTCGACAACTGGCGGGACCTTCCGGTTTCCCAGCAGCCGAGCTGGCAGGACAGGGACGTTTTCGACGCCTCCGTCAAGGAACTTTCGGTGCTTCCACCCCTCGTGTTCGCCGGTGAAGTGGACATCCTCCGCGAACGCCTCGCGGCCGCAGCCCAGGGCAAAGCGTTCCTGCTCCAGGGCGGTGACTGTGCCGAGACATTCGGCGACGCGACCGCGGACAAGATCAGCGCACGGGTGAAGACCATCCTGCAGATGGCGGTTGTCCTGACGTACGGCGCCGCGATGCCGGTCATCAAGATGGGCCGGATGGCCGGGCAATTTGCCAAGCCCCGTTCCTCGAATGATGAGACCCGCGACGGCGTGACCTTGCCCGCGTACCGCGGGGACATCGTCAACGGGTACGACTTCACTCCCGAGTCCAGGGGCCACGACGCCAGCCGGATGCTTCGGGCGTACCACACGTCCGCTTCCACGCTGAACCTGATCCGCGCCTTCACCCAGGGCGGCTTCGCGGATCTGCGCCTCGTCCACCAGTGGAACAAGGGCTTCACGGAAAACCCTGCCCACGCGCGCTACGAATCCCTGGCACGGGACATCGACCGCGCCATCAAGTTCATGGCGTCCTGCGGCGCTGACTTCGAGGCGCTGAAGCGCGTGGAGTTCTATGCCAGCCACGAGGCACTGCTGCTCGACTACGAACGGGCCCTGACCCGCATCGACTCGCGGACAGGCTTTCCCTATGACACCTCGGCGCACTTCCTCTGGATCGGTGAACGGACCCGCGGGCTGGACGACGCGCACGTCGACTTCCTGTCCCGCGTCCGCAACCCCATCGGCGTCAAGCTGGGTCCGACCACCTCCGGGGACGACGCCCTGAGGCTCATCGACAAACTGGATCCGGAACGGGAGCCCGGCAGGCTCACCTTCATCACCCGCATGGGTGCGGGCAACATCCGCGAAAAGCTCCCCGCCGTCGTGGAAAAAGTCACCGCTTCCGGTGCGCAGGTCCTCTGGGTCACCGACCCGATGCACGGCAACACCGTCACCTCGCCCAACGGCTACAAGACCCGTAATTTCGACGACGTCATCGACGAAGTCCGCGGGTTCTTCGAGGTGCACCATGCCCTCGGGACCGTGCCGGGCGGCCTCCACGTCGAGATGACCGGTGACGACGTCGCGGAGTGCCTCGGCGGTGCCGACCCCATCGACCAGGAAGCATTCCTGGACCGGTACGAGTCGGTGTGCGACCCGCGGCTGAACCACATGCAGTCGCTGGAGATGGCCTTCCTCGTGGCTGGCGCCCTTACACGGCACTAGATTCACGGCACCAGATTCCCGGCGTCGGATGGCTGCCGTTGAGTCGCTGCTGAAATAGCGTTCCCGCTCTGTGCCTCCCGCTGATGCCTGCGCCGTTTATGCGGCGTCAGCGGGGGAGCCGTCCCGGAGCCGGCTAAACGACCGTGAGCGTGACGACGGACCCCTCAGGCACCTCGGTGTCCACGGGATCCTGGTCACGCACCGTGCCGAAGAATCCGCCCAGGATGTTGTTCACCCGGACCTCGAAGCCGCGTTTCTCCAGGGCCTCGCGGGCGTCACGCACCTGCTTTCCGATGTAGTTCGGCACCTTGACAAGTTTTGGTCCCTCGGAGATCGTCAGCGTGACGGTCTGTCCCCGGGTGAGTGTTCCGGAGGCCGGCTCCTGCTTCACCACGGCGCCCTTGGGGACGTTCCTGTCATTGACGGTTTCTTCGGCCACCACTGCCTTCAGCCCGGCCGCCTCGATCGCCCTGAAAGCCGCGCTCTGGTCCTCGCCGCGGACGTCCGGAACCGGAATGGGCTGCGGGCCCTTCGACACCGTCAGTGCTACGGGCGTGCCGTGTTTGACTGCGGTCCCGGATGCCGGCGTCTGGCCAAGGACCGTGCCGGCCGCCGCCTGTTCGTCGAATTTTTCGGTGATTTTGCCCAGGGCCATCTCGGCGCGGTTAAGTTCACTCTTGGCGGCGTCGAGCGTTTTTCCCGCCAGCTGCGGCAGGGGGAAAAGTTGGGGGCCCTTGGACACGAACAGCGAAACCGGCTGGAACTTTCTGATCTCGGTCCCCGCGGTGGGTTCAGAGCCCACCACCAGACCCGCCCTGACGTCGTCGTCGAACACATCCTGGGTGCTGGACTGGAAGCCGGCGGACCTGAGGAGGGCCTGGGCCTCCGCGACGGTCCTGTTTGCCACCGCTGGCACCGTGCCGGGGGAGCCTGGCCCCATGCCGAAGAACCAGCCGGCACCCGTGGCCAGGAGCGCCGCGATGATCAGTATCACGATCCAGAGAGCTCCGCGACGCCTGGAATTGCCCTCCCGCAGCGTGCGGACCGGAGTGGCTGCGGCGCGCGCCCGGGCTTTTTGATCGTCGCGGTCCAGCTTCCGCAGTTCCCGCTTGCTCAAGGCGGCGGGAGTGGGGCCTTCCGCCTCGCCCGGTTCGAACGCGAACCCGGGCGGCAGCTGCCGGGACTGGGGGAAGACCGCTGTCGGGTTACTGGTGTGCGAGATGATTTCCGTGGGCCGCTGGACACCAGGACCCTGACCTGCAGGACCCTGAACTGAGGGACCCTGTCCGCCGCGGCCCTGTGCAGGGGGCATTTGCGTTGTGGGCACCTGCGCGGACGGCATCTGTACAGGGGACAGCAGTTCGGTGTGGTTCCCCAGGGACGGCATTCGGTCCGGCAGGGGATGCGTCTCCATGCCCCGCGCCGCAGGGGCCAAACCCGCGGCCGCGGCGGACGCAACGGCGGCGGCAGCAGGCGGCTGCACGTCAAGTTCGGCGTCCGAAAGGTTGGTCCGGATGTGCCGCAGCTCTGCCAAGAGCGCATTTCCATCCACGGGCCGGTTCTCGGGGTCGTTGGCGGTGCACCACTGCACAAGCTCGTCCACTTCGCCGGCCAGGCCGGGAACCAACCCCGACGGCGGTCCGACCGTCGAGTTGACGTGCTGGTAGGCGACCTGAATGGGAACCTCGCCGTCAAAGGGCTGGCGGCCCGTCAGCATTTCGAACAGCATGATGCCGGTGGAGTAGATGTCGCTGCGTGCGTCGGCGGGCTTGCCGAGCACCAGCTCAGGCGAAAGGTAGCCCACGGTGCCGATCAGGGCGCCAGTACTCGTGTTCGCAGTCACCGCCCTGGCCAGGCCGAAGTCGCCGATCTTGATCCGGCCGTCGTCGGCGATGAGGACGTTTTCGGGCTTCACATCACGATGGATGAGGCCGGCCGCGTGGGCGGCTCCGAGCCCTTCGACCACCGGGTCAATCAGGGCGAGGGCGAGCCGGGGGGACAGGGCACCCTTGGTGTTGATGACGTCCCGGAGCGTGTGGCCCTTGATGTACTCCATCACAAGGTAGGCCGTGTGTCCGTCATGTCCCTGGTCAAGGACGCCCACCACGTGCGGGTGGGAGAGCTTCGCGGCGGCCCGCGCCTCGCGGGCCAGCCGGTCCAGGAAATTGCCGTCGTTCACCAGGTGCGGGTGGAGGACCTTCAGCGCCACATCCCGGTCCAGTCTCTGGTCCGTGGCGACGTAGACGGTGGACATCCCGCCCCTCGCCAACCTCGAATTGACCTGGTAGCGATTATCTACCAGGGAGCCAACGAGGGTGTCCGACACGTTTTCCTGCACCTTAAGATACTAATTGCTGCACGGAAACGGGTCCGAACCAACATGCGATCCGGACCCGTATCGTTATCCTCAGCCCGGCATCAGGACGCCCGGCCCAGGAGGCTAGCTGAAGGTCTTGCGGTGCGCCTTGATGGCTGCGACGTAGTTCTTCGTGTCGGAGTACATGCCGTGCTTGCTGACCGAGTACTGGCCCTGGTAGTAGCCGGCGATGGCGTAATCCACGCTCTTGCTGGTTCGGATCAGCTGCCGGATGATGGCTACGCCGGCGGTCGCGTTGTCATACGGGTCCAGCAGATTGAGCTTGCGCCCCACAAGGTCGGATGCCCACTCGCCCGACGACGGGATGACCTGCATCGTCCCGATGGCGTTCGCGGGGGATACCGCGCGCTGGTTGAATCCGGACTCCTGGTACGCGAAGGCCTGGGCAAGCGCGGGATCCACTCCCATCCGGCGGGCCGTATCAGCCACGATGGACTGCATCTGGGCCAGGGAGGGGACCGGCGAGGCGTTCAGCAGCGCCTTGTTCTTGTTGGCCGAGCTGACCACGGCGGCCGGGTACGTGAACCCGAGGAAGGAACTGGGCACCAGCGGTGTCACACTCGACGCCGGCTGGATGGCGGACGACTTTCCCGGGATGACGAGCTTGTGCCCGGGGTAAATGACGCTGGTCACCTTGAGCCGGTTCGCCGACAGGATGTCGGCCAGCCGCACGCCGTGCCTGGACGCGATGCCGGACAACGTGTCCCCGGCCTTGATGACATAGGAACCTGACGGCGTGGCAGCCGCTTTTGCTGCTGGTTTGGCGGCCGGTGACGCCGCCACGCCCGCCCCGATCCGGATCTTCTGGCCCGGATAGATGACGGAAGCAAGCTTCAGGCCGTTCCAGCCGAGAACCTGGGAGAGCTTGACGCCGTGCCGCGCAGCGATGCCGCCCAGGGTGTCCCCGGACTTCACTGTGTAGGTCCGGCTCGTGCTGGCGGGTGCAACCGTTGCAGCGGCCTTTTTGGCCGGCGCGGCGGCGGTGCCTGTCAGCTTGATCCGCTGGCCCGGGTAGATCACGGAGTTTGATTTCAGATGGTTGAGCTTGAGCACAGCCGTAGTGCTGAGTCCGTAACGCCCGGCGATGCCGCTCACCGTGTCGCCACGGACAACCGTATGAGCGCCAGGGGTCACGCGTGCGGGCTGCAGGCCGGCCGGAATCGCTGCCGGAACGGAAGCGGCGGGAATGATGCCGGCCTTCACTGCTGCGGCCTGCGCCTGGATGGCGGCGGCGAGCGTGGCCGGAATGGCGCTGGGCCGGGATTCCGCGGCTGCGGGCTGGGCAACAGCAAGGGAGGAGAGCATGACGGCGGGCAGCGTTGCCGTCGTCGCCGCAATCATGGGCAAGCTCGGCCGGGGAGTCTGCTTGGGTGAGCGGGTCGTCGTCATGGGAAAGATCCTCTTCTCAGCGGCGAATGCTGTCGGTCAGGCCAGTGTGACTATTGATACCAATGTTACTTGAGTTAATGCTGTTACAAATGTGACCTATGAGAATCTCTCACGATTTCGCGGATAGCACAAGAAGCGGCCGACGTGCAGAAAGTCAGGGTATCTGGGTGTGTCGTGGCCGGAAAGTGGTTGAAACGCACCGACGTGGCTCTCCGACTAGGCGCGCGGGCGCCCGCCGTGGCAACCTTGACCCGTGAGTACTGTAGAAAGCCTTGTTGGCGACTGGTTGCCGCTGCCCGACGTCGCCCAATTGCTGGATGTTTCCATTACCAAAGTCCACGGGCTGCTCGATGAGCGCGCGCTGGCGGCGCTGAGGGTTGGCGAGCGCCGTATCAGGTCCGTCCCGGCGGCGTTCATCCAGGACGGGCACGCCGTGGAAAGCCTCAAGGGCACGATTGTGGTGCTGGCGGACGCCGGCTATTCCGACGAAGAACTGATCACCTGGCTCTTCACGCCCGATGAATCACTCCGGGGTCGGCCGATTGATGCCCTTCGGGAGGGCCGGAAGACCGAAATCCGGCGCAGGGCCCAGTCCCTGGCCTGGTAGCCCGGGGCGGTAGTACCGGTCCGATATCCGGACCAGTAAACCCTGCTCCTTATAGCCGCTGCTGCTGGCCCGCGTCGGAAATCGACGCGGGCCAGTAGCGGCTGGCCGCTCAGGCGGCCCGGCTCACCGTTGCTTCGGCCAGCTTGCGCAGCGCCGTCTTCGGCAGGTCCTCCAGGGGCAGGATTTCGAGGGCCGCGAACGCGGCGGCGCCGAAGTCCCCGATGAGGGTCTCCGTTGCCTGCAACGCCCCGCAGTCCGCAATGATCCTGCGGATCTCCGCCACGTCCTCGTCGCTCAGGTCGGGGCTGCCCAACCTCGCGTCGATGAAGGCGGACTCCTCGGGCGTGGACAGGTCCAGCGCAAACGCCACCAGGACGGTCCGTTTCCCTTCGCGGAGGTCGTCGCCGGCGGGCTTCCCCGTGGTGACGGGGTCACCGAAAACGCCCAGGACGTCGTCGCGAAGCTGGAAGGCCTCTCCCAGCGGAAGGGCGAAGGCCGAATAGCCCCGCAGCAGTTCGTCCGAGGCTCCGCCCAGTGCACCACCGAGGGCGAGAGGATGCTCGGTGGAATACTTGGCCGACTTGAAGCGGATGATCGACTGGGCCCTGCTGACGGCGCCGGCGCGGTCCCGCACCGGGCCCGCCACCTCTTCCAGGATGTCCAGGTACTGCCCGGCCATGACTTCGGCCCGCATGAGGTTGAAGATCAGCCTCGCCCTGCTCCCGGATGCGGCATGCTCGCCGATCTCCGTAAAGGCTTCCTCGCTGAAGGACAGGCACAGGTCGCCGGCAAGGATGGCGGCCGCATGACCGAACCGTTCGCTGTCCAGGGCCCAGCCCTGCGCCTCGTGGAGCTGCATGAACCTGCGGTGGACGCTGGGGCCGCCCCGCCGGGTGTCGGACCGGTCGATGATGTCGTCGTGGATGAGGGCGGCGGCCTGGAAGAGCTCAAGTGCCGCGCCGGCGGTGACGACGTCGACAGCGGACGCCGGTCCGCCGGCGCCCCGCCATCCCCAGTAGCACATGAGGGCCCGGAGCCTCTTGCCCCCGGTGACGAGGTTGGAGATCGAGCCCATGATGGGATCGATGTCCGGGGAGATCGATGCCATCACGGACTGCCTTGTGGTCAGGAAGTCGGTGAGTCGTCCCGCGACGGCAGCAACAAAGGCTGTCTGCTCATCGCGCAGCTGCTCTGCCACGGTCACTTGACGGACTCGGGAGCCACGTTGGCGCCGATAGTGAAGGTAGATACCCCGGCAATCTCGGGAACCGCAATGTTGACGGTTTCGTTTCCGGTTCGGACAAAGTCCTTGGAGGCCACCGTCCCCACCGTGTTGCCCGGGACCGGCTTGAAGCCCTGCGCCTCCAGCGCTTTGGTATAAAAATCGACGACGGCGGCCGGCTTGGCAGCGATGGAACCCACCAAGGCGACCGTTGCGGGGGAGGTGGACTTATCGAAACTGCTGGCGACGATCTTGGCCCCGGGCATGACCGGAAGGAGCTTTTGCGGGAATCCTGCAACGAGCGCTCCCACTGCTGCCGAGGTGCCGGGTGAGGCCGACGGACTCGGAGGCGCCGTAGTGCTCACCTGTGCTGATGCCGAGGTGGAAGCCGAAGCTTCGGGGGACGGAGCGGAGCCCGGCGACGGCGCACTGCACGCCGACACCGCCAGCAATACCGTTCCGGCCGCCAGCAGGCCTAGGCGTGCAGGCACGGGCGTTCCAATGACCTTCACAGGTGCGTTCCTCCTGGGGTTGATGCCGGATTCAGCCTCCAGTTTAGTCAGTAGCAGGGCATAGGATTGCAGATGTGGGGCCGGACCAGGACAAAGAGCAAATAGAAGCGCGTCTTCGCGACCTCCGGCGCAGCAGCATTATGCACGTGGACATGGACGCCTTCTTCGTCTCCGTCGAACTGCGGGGACGCCCGGAATTGCGCGGCAAACCGGTCATCGTGGGTTATCCGGCGGACCGCTCCGTGGTGCTGTCGGCGTCCTATGAAGCCCGGGCTTTCGGCGTCAAGTCCGCGATGCCGATGGTGATTGCCCACCGCCTGTGCCCCCAGGCCGTGATTATTGAGCCCCGGCATAAGCTCTACTACGAGGTCTCCGGCCAGCTGATGTCCATTTTCGAGTCGATCACGGAGCTCGTTGAGCCCGTGAGCGTGGATGAGGCGTTCCTCGATGTCGGCGGTGCGATCCGGAGGCTCGGCACGCCGCTGCAGATCGGGGAGCTGGTCCGGATCAGGGTCTCCAGGGAACTGGGAATCACAGCCTCCGTGGGGGTCGCGGCCAGCAAGTTCGTGGCCAAGATCGCCTCCACAAGGTGCAAACCGGACGGCATTTTGCTGATCCGGCCCGAGCAGACCGTTCCGTATCTGCACAGCCTCCCCGTCAACGCACTCTGGGGCGTAGGTGCGAAGACCGCGGACGTCCTTGCCAGGATGGGAATCCGCACCGTGGCCGATGTCGCCGCGACGCCCGTCTCGTCCCTCAAGAAGGTGCTGGGCGCTGGTGGCGAACATGTCCACCGGCTGGCGTGGGGGATTGATCCGCGCGTCGTGACTCCCGTGCGGCTTGAGAAAAGCATTGGAGCCGAGGAGACCTTCGCGGTGGACACCGCCGACGACGCCCTCCTCCACCGGGAACTCCTGCGCCTTTGCCACAGGACAGCCGAACGCCTGCGCGCGTCCGGCCTGGTGGCGCGCACTGTTGCCCTCAAGCTGCGCTACGCCGATTTCTCGACCGTGACGCGGAGCCGGACGGTCCACACGCCGCTGGACAGCGCGCAGCTCCTCTACGCTGTGGCCGTGCAATTGCTGGAGTCGCTGGGTGAGCGGTCCATGACCGTCCGGCTCGTGGGTGTGCGTGCCGAGCAACTCGAGGCGGCGGCCCAGACCTCGCTCCAGCTGAGCTTTGACCGGCGTGACGACAACTGGCGTGCCGCGGAGCAGGCGCTGGACAGGGTGACGGAGAAATTCGGCAGTAAATCAGTGCTGCCGGCCCGCCTCCTGGACCCGGGGAGCGGCACGCGCTGAGCCGGCTCCCCGCCAGGTGCGGGAACAGCAACTTTTGCCGGGATTTCAAGGTCAAATCGGGTTGCGGTCCGTGAACAGCGTCTTTCAGATCAGCGCCTAACAAACTATCCTTAGATATACAAAGATTTCGAACGTCTGGACATGTGTGGATCAACTGACCCGCCCGCGTCCGTATGCTTGGATCCATGGATCTGCCAATGTCGGGAGGCCGGGAACCTGTACAGCATGCCGGTCGTTGACGTGGCAGAAAGAACTGGTCCCGATCAGTCCGGACGTTGGCCTACTTAAGGAGGTCGTGATGCCGCTCTCGGAGCACGAACAGAAGCTGCTCGAGCAACTCGAGAGGCAACTGCATGAGGACGATCCCAAGTTTGCCAATTCCATGGGCTCGGATCCGGGCCGCACATGGTCTACCAGGCACATTGTGATCGGTGTGCTGGCCACGCTGGCGGGAGTGTTGCTCCTCCTCGTGGGCGTTTCCCTGCAGAACATCTTCGTTGGTGTCCTCGGATTTGTCGTCATGGGAGCCGGGGTCTACTTTGCCACGATGCGCAGCGCTGCGGCGGGCAAGGCAAAGACCTCCGGACGGGGCAAGAAGTCCAAGGGCAAGAGTTCCTTCATGAACAGCCTCGAAGAGCGCTGGGACGAAAGGCGCCGCGGGGAGCCCTGAGCTTATCCGCGCTCCACTTCCCACCACCTCCACTTCGCACCACCTCGATTTCTGCGCCGCCTCCACTTAGCGCCACCGGTTCACGACCAGGCCCGAACAAAGACCCGCTCCCGGCGGGTCTTTTGTTTTTAACCCCGGAATTCCGGCCCTGGACTGCCGCAGTGCCCGGCACCCGAATCCGTCCGTTTCCGGGCCCATGGCTGTGGAAATGAAAGGCTCCGGTCGTGGCTGACGCTTCCGTGCGGGCCGGCAATTTTCCCTCCACTTCCCACCCCCGCGAAAAACCCTTGATATTTAGCGGAATAAGTTTGTCCAAGCCTCAGAGAAACGTCCGTGTTGCGTTGACTGTGGGGAGAAGTGGAGTAAAGTGGAGCGCGTAAGAGGGTAGTGGCAGCGCGGGGGTTGTTCGGCTTCTGACGGCAGACGGGCGGTGGGGACGTGTTCCTGGGGACACACTCGCCGCGTCTGGACGAAAAGGGGCGGATCATTCTTCCCGCCAAGTTCCGTGAGGAGCTTGCCGGCGGACTTGTTCTCACGCGAGGTCAGGAGCGCTGCATCTACGTCTTCAGCGAGCAGGAATTCGCGAGGGTTCACGAGCAGATCCGGGAGGCTCCCATCTCCAACAAGCAAGCTCGTGACTACATCCGGGTCTTTCTCTCTGGAGCCTCGGACGAGGTGCCTGACAAGCAGGGGCGCGTGACTATTCCTCCCGCGCTCCGGGAGTACGCAGGGCTTGGCAGGGAGTTGGCGGTGATCGGTGCCGGCACCCGCGCTGAGATCTGGGACGCCCAGGCCTGGACTGTGTACCTGGCGGAGAAGGAAACCTCCTTCTCCGAAACCGACAACCCCATTGCCGGCATTCTCTAGGATGCCGGCACGAAATATCGCAACCTGTTTCTTGGACGAGATCTCCAGCCGCCCATCCACACGACTTCCTGGCTCACTTCCCCGGAGCCAGGCAGCCATGAGGATAGGCGCGGATGGGGATCTGGCTCAAGAAACCACACGAGGCGCTCAAGGAAGGACGAAGGTATGAACGAACACGACCAGGCCAAACCTAAGTCCGAACGCCATGTGCCGGTCCTGAAGGACCGGTGCATTAATCTGTTGGCGCCGGGATTCGAAGCAGCACGCCAGAGGGGCGAGACCCCGGTGGCCATCGACGCCACGCTGGGAATGGGCGGACATGCCGAAGCTATGCTCCAGCGCTTCCCGGACCTCCACCTGATCGGCATCGACAGGGACGAAGAAGCGCTGGCCCTCGCCGGTGAGCGGCTCAAGCCCTTCGCCGCCCGCACCGACCTTGTCCATGCCGTCTACGACGAAATCGCCGACGTCCTCGAGGACCTCGGCGTTCCGGAGGTCCACGGCATCCTGATGGACCTCGGCGTCTCCTCCCTTCAGCTCGATGAGCGTGAGCGGGGCTTCGCCTACTCATTCGACGCGCCCCTGGACATGCGGATGGACACCAGCCGCGGGCAGACGGCGGCGGACGTCGTCAACAACTACAGCGAAGAAGACCTGGTCAGGATCATCCGCAAGTGGGGCGAGGAGAAGTTCGCCGGCCGCATCGCCAACCGGATTGTCGCGGCCCGGGCCGTGAAGCCCTTCGCCACCACCGGCGAGCTGGTGGAACAAATCCGGGCAGTTGTTCCGGCGGGGGCCGCCAAATCCGGAGGCCACCCGGCGAAGCGGACGTTCCAGGCGCTCCGGATCGAGGTCAACGAAGAACTCGAGGTCCTCGAGCGCGCGGTCCCGGCGGCGGTTGAAGCCATCGCCCTGGGCGGCCGGATCGTCGTCATGTCCTACCACTCCCTGGAGGACAAGATCGTTAAAAGCGTCTTCCAGGCGCGTTCCAAGTCGTCAGCTCCGCTCGGATTCCCGGTGGAGCTCGAAGAGCACAAAGCCGAACTCAAGACCCTGACCAAAGGCACCGAGGTGCCTACCGCCGTCGAGATCGCGGAGAATTCGCGCGCAGCTTCAGCCCGGCTGCGCGCCGTGGAACGCATCAGAGCCAGGAGAGCCGCATGAGCACCGCAGCTGTCAAGAACCTCACCCTCACCTCCGGCCCCGGCGTTCAGGAGGAAAGCGCGCGCAAGGCGCGGACCCCGCTCTCGCTGGTCCGCTCGATGCCCAAGAAGCGCCGTGCCCCCTTCGTGGTTCTCTGCTTTGGGATGCTCGCAGTGGCGCTCATGGCGGTCCTGGTGCTCAACATCTCCGTGTCCACGGCCCAGTACCAGCTCGTGAAGCTCCGCAGCGAGCAGACGGCGCTCACGAAGCAGAACCAGGATCTGACACAGCAGGTCCAAAACTTCGAGGCTCCCCAGAATCTCGCGGCCAAGGCCTCAGAATTGGGAATGGTTGCTTCCACCGGCAAAGGCCAGATTGATCTGTCCACACTGACTGTCAGCGGAAAGGCCAAGCCGGCGGTCAAGGGCGACTCCGCAGGTGCCGTGATCGCCGCCCCGGCAGTCCCGGGCCAGTTGAACGTTGTCCCGCCGGCAAGCACCAAGGATCCGCTGGAAAGCAGGCGGCCCGCGGGCAGCGACAAGGCTGCGGCTCCGGTGGCGGCGGCCCCGGCGGCCGCAAAGAAGCCAGCGGCGGTCCTCAACGGAGGCACCATTCCGGCGCCGGAACAAAAAGCACCGGGGCAGTAACTGGTACGGGCGCGGCGACCAGCCGGCAAGGCAAGCAGTAAGGGATGATCGTGGCGCAAGGCACCGGCAAGGCAGGCAGGCAGAAAGTCCCGAACGCCACCAAGAGGCTCCGTCTCGGCCTGAGCATCATGCTGGCGCTGCTCCTCGTGGTCGGCGGAAAACTCTTCCTGGTCCAGGGCCTCGACGTCGGCGGCATGGCTGAAGCTGCCCTTGATAACCGGCTGCGTCCCACCGTCCTCCCCGCCGAGCGCGGCAGCATTGTCGATGCAAACGGAACGGTACTGGCCAACAGTGTCATCCGCTACAACATCACTGTTGACCAGTCCGTCAACACCAAGACGGAATCCTTCAAACGGCTTGAGACGGTGAACGGCAAGGAAGAGCTGGTGACGGTATCCCGGGACCAGGGGATTTCCGAGCTCGCCGATGTCCTGGGAATGGACGCCCAGGACGTCCGGAAGGCCGTCACGGGCGAACGCACCTACTACGTCGTGGCCAAGGACCTCAAGCCGGACGTCGAGGACCGCGTCTCCAACTTGCAGATCCCCGGCATTTTCTCCGAGGGAACCAGCAAGCGCGTCTACCCCAACGGTTCGGTGGCCGGCGGCATCGTGGGCTTCCTGGAGAACGGCACCACGGGCCAGGCCGGACTGGAACAGACCCAGGACGAAATCCTGAGGGGCACCCCCGGCAAGCGCCTGTTTGAGATCGGCGCCGACGGCCTCCGCATCCCCGTGGGAGTGGACCAGCTGACACCGGCGCAGGACGGCAAGGACGTCAAACTCACCCTGAACTCCGATATCCAGTACTTCGCGCAGCAGGCGATCCAGAGCCAGGCGGACAAGCTCAGCGCCGAATGGGGCGTCATCATCGTCTCCGACGTGAAGACCGGGAACATCATTGCCATGGCCGATACCAACGCCCCCGATCCCAACGATCCCGGCAAGGTGGCGGCCAAGGACCGCGGCGTGCGGTCCGTGACCGCAGCGTACGAGCCCGGATCCGTGGAGAAGCCACTCACAACCGCCGCGCTGATCCAGGAAGGCAAGTCCAGCCCGCTGGACACCTTCACGATCCCGCCGTCCCTGGTGATTGACGGACAGCAATTCGATGACGCGTTTTCCCACGGAACAGAGAAACGGACCCTCGCTGGCATCATCGGCTACTCCATGAACACCGGAACCGTGATGGCGGGCAGCCGCCTGACCAGGGACCAGCGGCATGACTGGCTGCAGAAGTTCGGCATCGGGGAGGCGCCGGACATCGGACTTCCCGCTGAAGCCAAAGGCATCCTGACTCCGGCGGCGCAGTGGGATGACCGGCAGCAGTACACTGTCCTGTTTGGCCAGGGCGTATCCCAGTCGACGTTGCAGACCGTGCGTGCGTACCAGACAATTGCCAACGACGGCGTCATGCTGCAGCCCCGGCTTATCGACAGCTACATCAGTCCGGACGGCAGCGAAGAGAAAGTAGCGGCCAAACCGTCCCGCCAGATCGTCTCCAAAAACACAGCCAAACAGGTCCGGGACATGCTTGAAAGCGCCGTGACCGAGGGCGAAATCAAGGAAGCGGCCCTCGACGGTTACCGGGTCGGTGCCAAGACGGGAACATCCGAATCGCCATGCGACGACGGAACAGCCGGGTTCTGCGGCTACACCGCTTCTATCCTGGGAATGGCGCCCATGGACGATCCGCGGTTTATTGTTGAGGTGGTCCTGCAGCGGCCCAAGGGGTCCATTTACGGAATCACCAACGGGCCTGTGTTCCGCTCGGTCATGAGCCAGGTACTGCGGACGTACAACGTTCCGCCGTCCACCGGCGAACCGGTCAGACTGCCGCAGTACGCCAAGTAGCACGCCCGCTAAACCAAGTAGCACGCCCGCTAAACAAAGACCGCGGCGCACCTGAACAAACCGTTCTGTCGTGTCCGTTGGTCCACTAGTACCAACGGAGATCCACTTGTCAGAGCACAATGCCCCCGGCACTGCCGATGCCCCGGACGGAGAGGAGTCCGTCAGCGGATTCCGGCCCACGGCCGTCGCCGCAGTCGAGCTGGGTGCCATCGGACGGTCGGTCGGCGTCACAGTGGCCGGAGCCTCGGCGTCAGTCCCCGTTACCGGCATCTCGCTCAATTCGCGCGCTGTGGAGCCGGGAGACCTGTACGTCGCATTGCCGGGTGCGGCCCGCCACGGCGCCGACTTCGCCACTCCGGCGATCGAGGCCGGCGCGGTTGCCGTCCTGACTGACGACGCCGGCGCCCGGCTCCTGGCGTTGTCGCCGGATATCTCCGTGCCCGTGCTCGTGGTGGACAAGCCACGCGCCGTGGTGGGGCGGCTTTCCGCGCTGATCTACCGGAGCCAGGCTGCCGACAGCGCTTCCCCCGCGCTCTTCGGCGTCACCGGCACCAATGGCAAGACGACCACGACATACTTTCTCAACGCCCTGCTGCAGGCACTGGGCAAGAAGACCGGGCTGATCGGCACCATAGAGATTGTGGCTGGGGGGAAACCGATTCCCAGCCTCCTCACCACGCCTGAGTCCACCGACGTCCACGCGCTGCTCGCCCTCATGCGGGAACGGGGCCTGGACGCAGCGTCCATGGAAGTGTCCTCGCACGCCGTGTCCTTCCGCCGCGTGGACGCCGTCGTCTTCGACGTCGTCGGATTCACCAACCTGACCCAGGACCACCTGGACCTGCACGGCACCATGGACGACTACTTCCGGACCAAGGCTGAGCTCTTCACGCCGGAGCGCGCCCGGGCTGCCGTCGTGACGGTCGACGACGAATGGGGCCGCCGCCTCGCCGCCGAGGCGAAGCTCCCGGTCACCACCCTCGCCACCACCCTTCAGCCGGGCGGCCGGCAGGCAGGCACCGTGGAGGCGCCCGACACCGACTGGACAGACGCCGACTGGACAGTGGCCGATCCGCGGCCCAGGGGCCTTGGCACGGAATTCACCCTCCGCGGCAGGACCGGGACGGAGCTGCGCGTCCACACCGGGCTGCCCGGCGCGTTCAATGTCTCCAACGCCGCGCTGGCCCTTGCCATGGTGCTGGCAGGCGGTGCGGACGCGGCAGAAGTCCAGGCCGCGCTGGACGCCAGCGACCCCTTCACCGTAGCCGTGCCGGGCAGGATGCAGCTCGTCTCCGCAAAGCCCGCAGCCGTGGTGGACTTTGCGCACAACCCCGATGCCTTGGCGCGTGCCCTCGAGGCCGTCAGGTCCCCGGACCCGGCCGCCAAGGTCATAGTGGTCTTCGGCGCCACCGGACAGCGCGACCAGGGGAAGCGGCCGGCCATGGGAGCCATCGCTGCCCGGCTTGCCGACGTCGTGATCATCAGCGACGACGATCCCCACGATGAGGACGCCGCGGCGATCCGCGCGGACGTCCTGGTGGGAGCCACGGACGCCAAAGAGGCAGAGCAGCTCGATTGCCGCATTATGGAGGTCTTCCCCCGCGACGCCGCAATCCGCGAGGCCGTGGAACTGGCGGCGCCGGAGGACACCATCCTCATAGCCGGGCGCGGACACGAAGTGTGGCAGGAGGTCAAGGGAGTCAACCTTGCCCTCGACGACAGGGTGGAACTCCGGAACGCCTTGACGGCACGAGGATTCACCGTTCTTGGCGACGACCGGATAGAGTCCTAGACCGACATGATTGCACTAACTGCGGCGGAAATCGCCGAAATCACCAACGGCCGGCTGCTTGCCGACCCCGACGTCACTCCGGGATCCGTGGTGACCGACTCGCGCGAGGCCATCGGCGGGTCGCTGTACGTGGCCAAGCCGGGCGAGCACGCCGACGGGCACGCGTTCGTGGGCGCGGCGTTCGACAAGGGCGCCGTGCTGGCCCTTGCCGAACGCGAAATCGCCGACGGCGCCGGGCAGACGTATCCGTCGGTGATCGTCGACGACGCCGTACTGGCCATGGGCGCCCTGGCAGCGGAGCAGGTCCGGCGGATCCGGGCGCGCCGCGAGGCATCCGGCGAACAGTTCACGGTCATCGGCATCACCGGTTCCGCGGGCAAAACCACCACGAAGGACCTGCTGGCCGGGATCCTTTCCACGGAAGCCAAGACGGTGTCGCCGCACGGGTCGTACAACGGTGAAGTGGGCGTTCCCCTCACCGTGTTCCAGGCAGGCTTCGAGACCCGCTTCCTTGTCATTGAAATGGGCGCCACGGGCATCGGGCATATCCGGTACCTGGCGAACATGGTCGCCCCCGAGATCGGCGTCGTGCTCGGCGTGGGAACGGCACATGCCGGCGAATTCGGCGGCGTTGAGAATATTGCGGCAGCCAAGGGCGAACTCGTGGAAGCCCTGGACCCCGCCGGCACCGCCGTGTTGAACCTGGACGATCCGCGGGTTGCGGCCATGGCGGTGCGCACGTCTGCCACAGTTCTGGGCTTCTCTGCCCGGAACGCCGCCGCCCAAGGACCGACCGTCCGTGCAGAACACCTGGACACGAACGCGTCCGGCCACCCCGAGTTCGACCTTGAACTGCCGGGGGAGGAGGCTGTCCGGGTGAGCAGCCGGCTCATCGGAGAGCACCACGTCTCAAACCTGCTCGCCGCGGCAGCCGCCGCCCACGCTGCCGGCATCCCGGCCGCACGCATCGGCGCGTCACTCAGCTCGCAGTCAGCCGCCAGCCGGTGGCGCATGGAACGGACCGAGCGGCCCGACGGCGTCACCGTCATCAACGACGCATACAACGCCAACCCGGAATCCATGCGGGCGGCACTCCGGACCCTGGCCGACCTTGGCCGGGGACGCCGGACCTGGGCCGTGCTCGGAGCGATGCTCGAACTTGGCGAGGACTCCATCCGCGAGCACACCGCCGTGGGCACCCAGGTGGTCCGGCTCAACATCTCACGCCTGGTGGTAGTGGGGCGCGAGGCTCGTTCGCTCTACGTATCAGCCGTCCAGGAAGGGTCCTGGGGTGACGAATGCGTCTTTGCCGAGAACGCGGACGAAGCGTATGACCTGCTCCAGGAACAGCTCGAACCCGGTGACCTGGTGCTCTTCAAATCCTCGAACAGCGTCGGACTTCGCCATTTGGGCGATCGGATAGCATTACCCCCACAAAACCCCGCAACTGCCAACGAAGGGAGCGAGCTGCTGTGATTGCACTACTTATCGGCGCTGGCCTGGCCCTGCTGATGGCATTGGTAGGAACTCCGCTGTTCATCCGGCTGCTGGTCCGCAAGGGCTACGGCCAGTTCATCCGCGATGACGGCCCCACGTCACACCACACAAAGCGCGGCACCCCCACCATGGGCGGCGCCGTCGTTGTGGGGGCGGTCCTGGCCAGCTACGGACTGACACACCTCATCATGTGGCTCCTGAACCCCGGATCGGCCGGCCCGTCGGTGTCCGCCCTGCTTCTCCTGTTCCTCATGGTGGGCATGGGCCTGGTCGGCTTCCTCGACGACTTCATCAAGATCTCGCGCCAGCGCAGCCTCGGCCTGGACGCCAAGGCCAAGCTGATCCTCCAGGCCGCCGTGGGCGTCATCTTCGCCGTGCTGGCCCTGTACTTCCCGGACCCGGACGGACTCTCGCCGGCGTCCACCAAGATTTCCCTGGTCCGCGACATCCCGTGGCTTGACCTCGCCTTCGGCGGCTCGGTGCTCGGCGCGATCCTCTTTGTGCTGTGGTCCAACCTGATCGTCACCGCCGCGACAAACGGCGTCAACCTCACCGACGGACTGGACGGACTGGCCGCGGGCGCCGCCGTGATGGTCTTCGGCGCCTACACGCTGATGGGCATCTGGCAGAGCAACCAGGCGTGTGGTTCGCCCCGCCAGGCCGGGAGCGGCTGTTATTCCGTGCGGGACCCGCTGGACCTCGCGCTGCTTGCCGCCATTATGAGCGCGGCCCTCGTCGGCTTCCTCTGGTGGAACACGTCGCCCGCCAAGATCTTCATGGGCGACACCGGATCCCTGGCCATTGGCGGGGCCATCGCCGGGTTCGCCATCCTGTCGCGCACCGAACTGCTGCTCGCCTTCATCGGTGGCCTGTTCGTCCTCATCACGCTCTCCGTCATCATCCAGGTGGGCTATTTCAAGGTCACCAAGGGCAAGAGATTCTTCAAAATGGCCCCGTTGCAGCACCACTTCGAACTCAAGGGCTGGGCGGAGGTCACCGTGGTGGTCCGGTTCTGGATACTGGCCGGACTGTTTGTGGCCGCGGGCCTGGGCATCTTCTACGCAGAATGGGTGGTCCTGCTGTGAGCAGCAACGCACCGGGCGCCGGCCACGCCGCCGCCGACAGGCTCAAGGACCTCGTCAGCTGGGACTCGGACTGGGCCGGACTCCGCGTGGTGGTCACCGGAATCGGCGTCTCAGGCTTCGCAGCTGCGGACACGCTGATCGAGCTCGGAGCCCGTGTGGTGGTGGTGGACGCCTCCGCGACCGACATTGCCACCGCCAAAGCGGACACGCTCAAAATCGTCGGAGCCGTGGACGCGCTGCTGGGCGAAAGCGCGGTCGGATCCGTTCCGAAGATCGACGGCGTGAAGCCGGACCTCATCGTGACGTCGCCCGGCTGGCGGCCGGACCAGGCTCTGCTGGCGGCCGCCAAGCGTGCGCACATCCCGGTGTGGGGCGACGTCGAACTCGCCTGGCGCGTGCGGGTCCGCGAGGGCCGCAAGACGGCGGACTGGCTGACCATCACGGGCACGAATGGCAAGACGACGACCGTCGGCCTGACCGAATCGATGCTGCGCGCAGCCGGGCTCAAGGCACTGGCCGTCGGAAACGTCGGAACGCCCATCCTCGACGCCCTTCGGGATCCGGTCGAATACGACGTCCTGGCAGTGGAGCTTTCCAGCTTCCAGCTGCACTGGTGCGAATCCGTGTCCGCCGTGGCGAGCGTCTGCCTCAACGTGGCCGAGGACCACGTGGACTGGCACGGCTCCTACACCTCGTACCTCGCCGACAAGGCAAAGATCTACGAACATACCCAGAAAGCCTGCATCTACAACGCCGAGCAGATCGAAACCGAGCGCATGGTGGAGGACGCCGACGTTGTGGAAGGCTGCCGCGCAGTCGGCTTCACCACGCTCACCCCGGCCATCAGCATGCTGGGCGTCGTCGAAGGCCTGCTGGTGGACCGGGCGTTCATCGCCGAGCGCAAGGACAGCGCCGCCGAGCTGGCGTCGATGTCGGATCTCGGACCGGTGGCTCCGCGCCACATGGTGGCCAACGCCCTGGCGGCCGCCGGGCTGGTGCGGGCCTACGGCCTCAAGCCCGAGCACGTCAGGCAGGGACTGCAGGCCTACATTCCGGGAAATCACCGCATCCAGCCCGTGGCCAGGCAGGACGGCGTGCTCTGGATCAACGACTCAAAAGCCACGAATCCGCACGCGGCGGCTGCATCGCTCTCCGCCTTCGACCCGGTGGTCTGGATCGCCGGCGGCCTGTCCAAAGGCGTCAACTACGACGAACTCGTCCGTGAGAACGCTGGGCGGCTCAAGGGAGTGGTGCTCATCGGCACCGACACGGCGTCACTGGAAGACTCCCTGCAGCGACACGCTCCCGATGTCCCCGTCATACGGCCGGCCACGGGCCACACTGAAATGGTGCAGCCTGCCGGAACCGGACCTGACGCCGCCCCGGCTTCGCCAGAGACCGGTGAGGACGTGATGGCACGGGCCGTCGCTTCGGCGGCGCAGCTGGCCACCTCGGGTGACACTGTGCTCATGGCCCCGGCGGCTGCTTCCATGGATCAGTTCTCTTCCTATGCTCACCGTGGCGACGCCTTCATCGAAGCAGTCCGCGAGCTCGTGGAAGGGCAGGCCCAGACCGGCAAGGAGTAAGAATGGTCAGCACGCCCACACGTCCCGCGGCCGCCAAGACGCGAACCGCAGGCACGGCTCGTGGGACCGCCGTGACGACTGCCGGCAAAGGCCCGGGGCAGAAGCCTCCGGCCGTTGCCAGGCTGCTGCGCTGGTACCGTTCGTTCTGGTCCGCGCTCGAGGGAACCGGAAAGTCGCGCAACGGCTCCACGTACTACCTCATCCTTGGCACCACCCTCGCCCTGACGGCCATCGGCATCATGATGGTGCTCTCGGCGTCCAGCGTGGAGGCCATCGCCGCAGGGGAGTCCCCCTACACGGCGGCCCTCAAGCAGGGACTGTTCGCGGGGATCGGCATCTTCCTGATGTTCATGCTGTCCCGGATCAACGTGGTCTGGCTGAAGCGCCTCGCGTGGCCCGGTATCATGCTCGCGTACGGCCTGCTCGGGCTGGTCCTGCTCATCGGCACCACCGTAAACGGCAACAAGAACTGGATCGAGGTCGGCCCGTTCTTCACACTGCAGCCGTCCGAGGCGGCCAAGCTTGCCCTGGCGCTGTGGATGGCTACAGTGCTGGCCAAAAAAGGCCGGCTCCTCCAGCGCTGGCAGCATGCCGTCATACCGGTGGTCCCGCTCGCACTGGGCATCATCGGACTGGTTCTTGCCGGCAACGACCTCGGCACCGGCATGATCATCATGATGATCATGGCCGCCGCCCTGTTTTTCGCCGGCGTGCGCCTTTACCTGTTCGGCTTCGCCGCGATCGCCGGCATCGCGGCCACCGCCGTCATGGCCATGACCAGCTCGAACCGAATGTGCCGCATTACCTCGTGGTGGACGGGGCAGTCCTGCGGCGACGGCACCGACGCCAATTACCAGTCGACCAACGGCTTGTACGGCCTGGCCTCCGGCGGCTGGTTCGGCGTCGGGCTGGGGCAGAGCCGCCAGAAGTACAGCTGGATCCCGGAAGCGCACAACGACTTCATCTTCGCCATCATCGGCGAGGAACTCGGGCTGGTGGGGACCGTCGTCGTACTGATTCTCTTCGCCATCCTGGGCGCCGCGATCTACCGCGTGGTGGTGGCGCAGGAGGACCTGTTCCACCGGGTCCTCGCGGGCACCATCATGGTGTGGCTGCTGGGCCAGGCCACGGTCAACATGGCGGTGGTCACGGGGCTCGTCCCGGTGATCGGTGTTCCGCTGCCGTTCATTTCCTACGGCGGCTCGGCCCTGCTCATGTCGCTCTGCGCAATCGGCGTAGTGTTGTCACTGGCCCGGGTCCAGATGGCGCCCAGCATGAGGCCCCGGAAAATGCTGGGCCCGCTCCGGATGCCCGGACGCAAGAAACCCCGTACGAAAGCGTAAACAGCACCTGATGAAAACCGAGTCATTGTCCGTGGTCCTCGCCGGCGGCGGAACGGCGGGCCATATCAATCCGCTACTGGCCATCGCCGCCGCCATCCGCGATGCGCGCCCCGACGCCCGGCTGCTGGCGGTGGGAACCTCCGCTGGCATGGAGACCCGGCTGGTGCCGGCCGCAGGCCTCGAGCTCGCCACGATTGACCGCGTCCCGTTCCCGCGCAGGCCCTCCGTGGAACTGCTGCGCCTGCCCGGCCGGCTGGCCGGAGCCGTAAAGCAGGCCGGCCGCATCCTCGACGACGCCAGGGCGGATGTCCTCGTGGGGGTCGGGGGCTACGTCTGCACGCCGATGTACCTGGCCGCGTGGCGGCGCAGGATTCCGATCGTGATTCACGAGGCCAACACCCGGCCCGGCCTGGCCAACAGGGTGGGTGCCCGGCTGAGCAGCCACGTGGCCGTGGCCTTCGCCGGCACGCGGCTGAAGAACGCCAGGCATGTCGGCATGCCGATGCGCCGTGAAGTCTCAGCCCTGGTCCGGGCCACCGCACGCGCCAACGCCCTCGGTGCCCTGGGCCTGCAGCCGGACAAGCCGGTGCTGATCGTCACCGGCGGCTCCTCAGGAGCGCAGAGCATCAACCGCACCGTCGCCGCCTCCCTCCAGGCCCTGGCGGACGCCGGAATACAGACCCTCCACATCACCGGCCGCGGGAAGTCGGTCGAGGACAGCGCCGGCAACCCGCTGCAGGCCGACGGCTACCGGCAGCGCGAATACGTCGACGGCATGGAGACGGTCTACGCCGCCGCGGACCTGCTGCTCGCCCGGGCCGGAGCGGCCACGGTCAGCGAGGTGGCCGCCGTCGGCGTTCCTGCGGTGTTCGTGCCGCTGCCCATCGGCAACGGCGAGCAGGCACTGAATGCGGACGGACTCGTGAAGGCCGGCGGCGCCCTGATCGTCGCGGACCGGGACTTCACCCCCGACTGGGTCCGGACCCAGCTCATACCGCTGCTTACTGACCGGGCCAGGCTCGGCTCCATGGCGGCGAACTCGGAAAACCTCGGCATGAGGGATGCCGATCGGCTCATGGCCGATCTTGTACTGGAAGCGGTATCCAAATGACAGGCAACGCCCCACTCCGGCAGGACGCGCTTGGCCGCGTGCATTTCATCGGGATCGGCGGGGTGGGCATGTCCGCCGTCGCCAGGATCATGGTGGCCCGCGGCGTCCCGGTGAGCGGATCCGACGCCAAGGACCTGCCCGTGATGGCAGACCTCGCCGCAGCCGGGGCGAAGATTTCGGTCGGGTATGCGGCGGCAAACCTCGGCGACACCCAGACCGTCGTGGCAGGTTCGGCCATTCGAGCTGACAACCCCGAACTGGCCGCAGCGAGGGCAGCCGGGCTTCCGGTCCTGCACCGTTCCGAGGCGCTGGCGGCCACCATGGCCGACGACCTCGTGGTCACCGTGGCGGGCACACACGGGAAGTCCACCACCACGTCCATGATCACCGTGCTGCTGCAGGGCGCGGGCCTGGACCCCTCCTTCGCCATCGGAGCCAACGTCCCGGCGCTCGGCGTCAATGCCGCCAACGGCAGCTCCAAGGTGTTCGTGGCGGAGGCCGACGAATCCGACGGGTCGTTCCTGAACTACCGCCCGCAGATCGCCGTCGTCACAAACGTTGAACCGGACCACCTGGACCACTACGGCACGGCCGAGGCAGTGTACGAATCGTTCGACCGCTTCACGGCGCTCCTGCCCGCGGACGGCGTGCTGGTGGCCTGCGCGGACGACGCCGGAGCGCTTGCGCTGGCCCGCCGCACGCGGGAACGCGGAAACACCCGCGTTGTTCTTTACGGCACCTCTGCTGCCGCCGACCTCAGGCTGGACGACGCCGGCCCCGGCAACGTAGCGGTCTCGACGGCGGCAGGACAGTTTCCCCTGACCCTGCAGGTGCCGGGGCGGCACAACGCGCTCAACGCCGCGGCGGCGATGGCCGTGGCCCTTGAACTGGGCGTCGAGGCAGGCTCAGCCGCCGCGGCCCTGGCAGGTTTCGCCGGTGCCTCCCGGCGGTTTGAGTTCAAGGGAGAAGGCAGGGGAGTGCGCGTGTACGACGACTACGCCCACCACCCCACGGAGGTCCGCGCGGCACTTGCGGCTGCCCGCTCTGTTGCCGGCGCCCACAAGGTCCACGTGCTTTTCCAGCCGCACCTTTTCTCCCGCACAAGGGAATTCGCCTCGGAATTCGCCGACGCCCTCAACGCAGCCGACACCGCCCTGGTGCTGGACATCTACCCCGCCAGGGAAGATCCCATCCCGGGTGTCAGCAGCGGACTCATCGCCCAGCACCTGGGCCCCGGCGGGCGCCTCGTCGCGGCCGGCGCCGCCGCCGTGGAGGCCGTCACCTCCGCCGCCCAGCCGGGGGACATCATCCTCACGGCGGGGGCCGGAGACGTGACCGCCTACGGGCCCCTCATCGTGGAGTCCCTCCTTGGCTAGCAGCCGCCGTCCCACGTACAAGCCTGTGCGGCCGGGGAGCCGGGACAAAGCGTCGGAACCGCGCGAAGCAACGCAGCCGGGCGTGATCTCGGCTTCCAAGAGCGCACCCGCGTCGCCGGCCGCACCGCAGGACAGCCAGCGGGGGAAGCAGCCGGCAAAGCAGCCGGCCGGACAGGCATCCGGACAGGGTTCCGGGCAGGCGGCGAAAGAGCAGGGGCCGGGGAAGCAAGGGCAGCAGCTGTCAGGCAGCCAAGCCGAACCGGACAACGTTCTCGCTTTCCCCGAGCCCAAGGGCAAACGCGTCAGGCGCAATGTCATCGTGGCGTCGTGCATCATTGCCGCCCTCGTTGCGGGCCTGCTGCTGGCCGCGGTCTACTCCCCGGTGCTCGCCGTCCAGACGGTGACGGTCAGCGGCACGAAGCTGCTCAAGCCGGCCCAGGTCCAGGCGGCACTCAAGCCGCTCCTGGGTACGCCGCTGCCGCAGGTGAGCGATGAGGACGTCAACGCGCTGCTGAAGCCGCTCGTCCAGATCAAATCGGTGACCACCCAGGCGCACCCGCCGTCCGTCCTGGTGGTCCAGGTGCATGAGCGCGTGCCGGTGGCTCTGGTCAAACGCGGCCAGGAGTACCTGCTGGTGGATGTGGACGGCGTACGGCTCGGCGCGACGGCCGATCCGGGATCGGTGAAGCTGCCCGTCATCGACGGCGGGGCCGGCACCATCGGCAAGGATCTGTTCCAGGCGACCGCAGCAGTCCTGGGCGCTCTTCCCGCCAATGTCCTTGCCAAGCTCTCCAACGCTTCCGCCAAGTCCGTCGACGCCGTGGAACTGAAGCTGGTGGACGGCCAGACGATCATTTGGGGCAATGCGGGGGAGAAGGAGCTGAAGGCACGCGTGCTGGAGGCCCTCCTGAAGGTTCCCGCCGATCCGGCAAATCCCGTCAACACCTATGACGTCAGCGTGCCGCGGCATCCGGTGACGCGCTGAACCGCTCTATTTCGCGGTGATTAGTCCGACACGCGGCGGCGGTTATTGAATGTACGAGGCATAGGAAATAGCGTCACAGACATGAGTTACTTGACATAACTATAACCTTCAACTCGAAGGTTAAGGTTCGGAACTTCAAGCTCGACTCCATCAGTTTTCGCAATAGGACACGAACAAGGGACACGTAACGTGGCAGCTCCGCAGAATTACTTGGCCGTCATCAAGGTCGTCGGCATCGGCGGCGGTGGCGTGAACGCAGTCAACCGCATGATCGAGGTGGGTCTCCGCGGTGTCGAATTCATCGCCATCAACACCGATGCGCAGGCCCTGCTGATGAGCGACGCCGACGTCAAGCTTGACGTCGGACGCGAGCTGACCCGGGGCCTTGGCGCAGGCGCGAACCCCGAAGTGGGCAAGCAGGCGGCAGAAGACCACGCTGACGAGATCGAAGAGGTCATCCGCGGCGCGGACATGGTCTTCGTGACGGCGGGCGAGGGCGGCGGCACCGGCACAGGCGGCGCCCCCGTGGTTGCCCGCATTGCTCGCTCCCTCGGCGCGCTCACCATCGGTGTTGTCACCCGCCCGTTCACCTTCGAGGGCCGCCGTCGTGCCGGCTCCGCAGAGGCAGGCATCGATGCCCTCCGCGACGAGGTCGACACCCTGATCGTGATCCCCAACGACCGCCTGCTGTCCATTAGCGACCGCAACGTCTCTGTCCTTGATGCGTTCCGCTCCGCTGACCAGGTCCTGCTGTCCGGTGTCCAGGGCATCACGGATCTCATCACCACGCCGGGCCTGATCAACCTTGACTTTGCCGACGTGAAGTCGGTCATGCAGGGTGCGGGATCCGCACTCATGGGCATCGGTTCGGCGCGGGGCGAAGACCGCGCGGTCAAGGCCGCCGAGCTTGCCATCGCCTCGCCGCTGCTGGAAGCCTCCATTGACGGCGCCCACGGCGTCCTGCTGTCCATCCAGGGCGGTTCCGACCTCGGCCTGTTCGAGATCAACGAGGCAGCCCGCCTGGTTCAGGAAGTCGCCCACCCCGAGGCCAACATCATCTTCGGTGCCGTCATTGACGACGCCCTGGGCGATGAAGCGCGCGTCACCGTGATCGCTGCCGGATTCGACGACGTCAAGGCCACCTCGCCGTCCATGGACCAGTCGCAGCCGCAGTCGGCCCCGCAGCGCCCGGCAGTGCCGGCCGCCGCACCGGCGAGCCAGCCGCCGTCGCACAGCCAGCAGGTCCATGTCCAGCCCGCGCACGCCGGGGTCGGCGCCGCCGGCCTCAGCAACTGGGGCCAGCACCGCCCGTCGGCGGTTCCCGCGGACTCGGGATTCGACGTCGACCTTCCGTCGGTTGTTGAACATGACCTGTCCGGCAACCGCTCGGACGACCTGGATGTCCCGGACTTCCTGAAGTAGGAGGCCGCCGGCCGGCTTTGCCGTCCACCCGTCCTCCGCCTGTTGCTCTCCTGATTGTCGGTGTTCTGATTGTTTTTGTGGCGTGCTGAAGTCCTGCCGGGCGTGTCTGTGGCGTTCACGGACACCGGGGCGGGCAACCTCGCATTGCACGTAGGCGACGACGCGCCGTCGGTCATTCGCCGCCGGGAGGAGCTGGAGCATGCCGCGGGCATCGCGCCCCGCCGGTTCCAGTACATGAACCAGGTGCATGGAAACCATGTTTCCGTCGTTGAAACCGGCTGTGAGGCGCCAACGGCGGACGCCATGGTGTCCGTCAGCCTCCCGCTGGCAGTGATGGTGGCTGACTGCATTCCCCTGGTTCTGGTGGGCGATGGCCCCGCCGGCCACGTGCTTGGCGTCGTCCACGCCGGACGCCCCGGGGTTTCCGCCGGTGTCATCCCGGCCGCGGTCGAGCAGATGCGCGCCGCTGGGGCCACGGGCATCCGCGCCTGGCTCGGGCCGTCCGTCTGCGGACGGTGCTACGAGGTGCCGGCGGAACTGCGCGCGGAGGTTGCCGCCGCCGTTCCTTCCGCCTGGTCCACCACATCCTGGGGGACGCCGGCACTCGACCTGCCCGCAGGCGCTGCGAGCCAGCTCGAATCAGCGGGCGTGCCCGTCGAATTCCGGGGCCCGTGCACCCTCGAAAACGACTCCCTGTTCAGCTACCGCAGGGATACCCAATCAGGGCGGTTCGCCGGGCTGGTCTGGACCCATGACTGAGGCGGACCCGGTGCGGGAAGATCCGCGGGCGGACCAGCTGCGGCAACGCCTGGAGGCCGTCAGGCAGCGGATCGCCGAGGCGACGGCGGCAGCGGACCGCAACGATGATCCTCCACGGCTGATCGTCGTCAGCAAGTTCCACCCCGCCGAGGACGTGCGCCGGCTGGCAGGTCTTGGCGTGACAGACTTCGGCGAGAACCGCGACCAAGAGGCATCGGAGAAGGCGGCCCTGCTCCTGGAACTGGACCTTAAGTGGCACTTCGTCGGCCAGGTCCAGAGCAAGAAAGCCAAGACCGTGGTCCGGTACGCCCACGCCGTCCACTCCGTGGACCGGCCGCAGCTCGTGACGGCATTGGAAAAGGCGATGGCCGCCGAACAGGAAAGGTCCGGGCGGGACAGCCTCGATTGCTTCATCCAGGTGAGCCTCGACGACGACGCCGGTGCCCACCGGGGCGGCGCGGCCCCGGCTGACGTTCCGCTGCTGGCAGAACAGCTGGAAGAAGCGGGCGGCCTTCGGCTTGCCGGCGTCATGGCGGTTGCGCCCCTGGGCGCCGATCCGGACCGGGCGTTTGAGAAACTCGCTGCCATTGCGGTCCGGTTGAGGGGTGACTACCCCGCGGCGACGGGGATTTCCGCCGGAATGAGCCAGGATCTTGAAGCGGCCGTGCGGTTCGGTGCGACACACCTCAGAATTGGTTCGGATATTCTCGGTTCGCGCCCGGCCGTGCGGTAGCGTCTGAGTATTGGAAGTGAATGGCGGGCACTTTCAATGCTGTCAGGACTTTGGGCGGCCCGCTTACGGACACGATTAGGAGTCGACCATGGCCGGCGCTCTGCGCAAGACAATGATCTATCTTGGGCTCGCCGATGGCGACGAACACTACGAGTCTGAGCTTTCCACCCAGCAAAAAGACGAGGACCACTCAATGGAGCATGACCGTGAGGAGCGCCGCGCCCCGGCGCCGGTCCGCGAGGTCGTCCGTGAAGTGCCACCAGCTGCCGAAGAGGAATACCGCGCACCCGTGACACCCATAAAGCGTGCGGCTTCGAGCCGCGAAGAGACCACCGGCCTGCGGCAGATCACCACGATCCACCCGCGGTCCTATAACGACGCCAAGCTCATCGGTGAAAGCTTCCGGGACGGCATTCCTGTCATCATGAACGTCACCGACATGGGTGAGTCCGATGCCAAGCGCCTCGTGGACTTCTCCGCGGGCCTCGTCTTTGGCCTGCGCGGAAGCATTGAGCGCGTGACCAACAAGGTCTTCCTGCTGTCGCCGTCGTACATCGAGGTCATCGGCGACGACAAGAAGGCCAGCGAGACCACCGCCAGCTTCTTCAACCAAAGCTAAGAAGGCTCTCCGGATGCCAGGCAGGGACACCTGCCTGGCATCCGTGCTGAAATAGTGGAAGCACAACAGGCAAGATCCACAGGACACTTCGGTATCCGGAATGAATCATGGAGATATTGGTTAGCTCATGGGAATAGTATTCGGGCTCGTCTATATCGTGCTGCTGTTCATTTTCGTGGCCTTGATTGTCCGACTGGTCTTTGACTGGGTCCAGATGTTCGCCCGCGAATGGCGTCCCCGCGGCGTTGCCCTGGTGGCGGCCCACGCGGTGTACTCCGTCACGGACCCGCCGCTGAAGGTCCTTCGGCGGCTCATTCCGCCGCTGCGGCTCGGGGGCGTCTCGCTCGACCTTGGCTTCCTGGGGCTGTTCATCGCCCTGAGCCTGGCCATGACCTTTACCAAGGCATTTGCGTAGTTTCATATCAGCTTGCAGCGTAACGGCCGTTCGAGAATCGGCCGCGGCGCGGAGAATCTCCGGTTTGACATCACAGTGTTGAATTAGAGTAACCAGACCATATTTAGGTACCGTAGTTTTGACGGCCGGAAGGCCTACTGACTAACTAGACCAACGAGGTGACCAGATGGCTTTGACGCCAGAAGACGTTGTCAACAAGCGCTTTCAGCCGACCAAGTTCCGCGAAGGCTACGACCAGGACGAAGTTGATGACTTCCTGGACGAAATCGTCGTCGAACTGCGGCGCCTGAACCAGGAGAACGACGAACTTCGCAAGAAGCTCGCCGAAGTCAGTTCCGGATCGCCCGCGGCCTCCGCAGCGGTCGCACCGGTGGTCGAAAAGGTCCCGGCGCCCGTCAAGTCCGACAAGGACGAATCGCGCGCCAAGGCCGAAGCTGAGGCCAAGGCTGCTGAACTGGCCAAGAAGAAGGGAGCCGAGCAGGCTGCCCCGGCCCAGGTTCCCGCCACCACGAACCCGAACGCCTCCGAGTCAGCTGCCGGCCTGCTGGCCATGGCGCAGCAGATGCACGACCGCCACGTTGCGGACGGCCAGGAGCAGCGCGACAAAATCATCGCCGAAGCGCAGATCGAGGCAAGCAGCCTCGTCAACGACGCCCAGGAGAAGTCCCGCAAGATCCTCGGCGCACTGGAGCAGCAGCGGTCTGTCCTGGAGCGCAAGGTGGAGCAGCTGCGCGGCTTCGAGCGCGACTACCGCTCACGCCTGAAGGCCTACATCGAAGGCCAGCTGCGCGACCTGGACGCCCGCGGTTCTGTCGCTGCCCCCGAGGTCGGCGAAAGCAGCGCTGCCGTTTAGCACGTATTCTGAAAGCCGGTGGCTGAGGATTCCTCGGCCACCGGCTTTTGTGATTAACAACGGTTCCCGAATGAAAGCACCATGACTGACGAACTTGCCGCTGACGCAGCGCACCCAGCCTCCTCCTCACCGCGGCCGCGGCGCGCCCTGCTGCTGTCCCTGTTCGCAGGCTTCGCGGCGTTCGCGTACGTTTTCGATCAGCTGACCAAGCTCTGGGTCACCGGCAACATGGTCGAGGGCGAACGGATTCCCGTGCTCCCGCCCGTGCTGCACTGGTACTTCATCCGGAACTCCGGAGCCGCATTTTCCATCGGCGAGAACGTGACCTGGGTGTTCACCATCATCATGGTCGCCGTCGCCGTCGCCATCCTGTTCCAGCTCCGCAAGCTCGGTTCGGCCTGGTGGGCGCTGGCCCTGGGCCTGCTGCTCGGCGGCGCGCTGGGCAACCTGACGGACCGCCTCTTCCGGGAGCCGTCCTTCGCCATGGGCCACGTCGTCGACTTCATCCAGCTGCCCAACTTCGCGATCTTCAACATTGCGGACTCGGCCGTCGTCTCCTCCGTGGTCATCATCTGCCTCCTGACCTTGCGGGGCATCGCCCTGGACGGCTCGCACCACGCCGTCGCCAAACGCGAAGGAGCCACGGATGTCTGAGCGCGTCGTCGTGCCCGACGAGCTTGACGGCAGCCGCGTGGACGCGGGCCTGGCCAAGCTGATGGGCATGTCGCGGTCGCTCGCAGCCACGCTGATCGCCGAAGGGAACGTTCTCAGCGGCGGCAAGCGCGTGGGGAAGTCCGCCAAGCTCACGTCCGGCGCCGTGCTGCACGTGACCGTCCCGGAGCGGCGGGACCCCCTTGAAGTAGTGGAGGAAGTAGTGGAAGGCCTGAAGATCCTGCTGGACGACGACGACTTCGTGGTTGTCGACAAACCGGTAGGAGTCGCGGCCCATCCGTCTCCCGGCTGGGTGGGGCCGACAGTTGTCGGCGGACTCGCCGGCGCCGGCTACCGCATCTCCACGTCCGGGTCTCCGGAACGGGCGGGCATCGTCCACCGGCTCGACGTCGGAACATCCGGTGTCATGGTGGTGGCCAAATCGGAACAGGCGTATACGGCCCTCAAACGCGCGTTCAAGGAACGCACCGTGGAGAAGGTCTATCACGCCGTCGTCCAAGGCCTCCCGGACCCGCTGCAGGGTACCATCGACGCACCCATCGGGCGGCACCCGGGCCACGACTGGCGTTTCGCCGTCATCGAGGACGGCCGCCCGTCTGTCACGCACTACGAGGTCCTTGAGGCATTCGGGAAGGCGACCCTCGTGGAGGTGCACCTGGAGACGGGACGCACCCACCAGATCAGGGTCCACTTCGCCGCGCTCCGGCATCCGTGCGCCGGCGACCTGACCTACGGGGCCGATCCCCGGCTCGCCGCCACGCTCGGCCTCACCCGCCAGTGGCTGCACGCCCGCCAACTCGGCTTCGACCACCCGCGGACCGGGGACCGGGTGACCGTCATCAGCGACTACCCCGAAGACCTGTCCTACGCGCTGGAAGTCCTGGAGTCCGGCAAGGCCTGAAGCGCGGGGCGGCGGCCTGACGTGTCATGCCCTGGAGCATGCCCTGTCCTGGGGCTGGACCTGCCCGGTTCCGGGCCGGCGGCGCGGGCGCCGTGAATGTCGCCCGGCGGCACTAGAATGGTCCGGTGACTTCCAGCAATGACTCGTTTGTCCATCTCCACAACCACACCGAGTATTCGATGCTGGACGGCGCCGCCCGGCTCGGAGAGCTCTTCGACGAAACCGAGCGGCTGGGCATGCCCGCCCTGGCCACCACCGACCACGGCTATCTCTTCGGCGCCTTCGACTTCTGGAAGAGGGCCACGGACAAGGGCATCAGGCCGATCATCGGCGTCGAAGCCTATGTGACTCCCGGGACCGCCCGCGGTGACAAGAGCCGGGTCCGCTGGGGCGAGGAAAGCCAGCGCAAGGATGACGTCTCCGGCGGCGGTTCCTACACCCACATGACCCTGCTGAGCTACAACAACGTTGGCATGCGGAACCTGTTCCGTGCCTCGTCGATCGCCTCCCTGGACTCGGTCTTCGGCAAATGGCCCCGGCTGGACCGTGAGCTGCTGAACACGTACTCGGAAGGGCTCATTGCGACCACCGGCTGCCCGTCCGGTGAGGTCCAGACCCGGCTGCGCCTCGGCCAGTACCGGGAGGCGCTTGAGGCTGCCGCAGAGTTCCGCGACATCTTCGGCGCGGAGAATTACTTCTGCGAGCTCATGGACCACGGCCTGGACATCGAACGGCGTGTCACGGGCGATCTGCTGCGCCTGGCGAAGGACCTGAACCTGCCGCTCGTTGCCACGAACGACCTGCACTACACGCACGAGCACGACGCGAAGGCGCATGAGGCCCTGTTGGCCATCCAGTCGGGTTCCACGCTCCTGGAGCCGACCTACGACAACGGCGGTTCGCGCTTTGCCTTCTCCGGCAGCGGCTACTACCTGAAGTCGCCGCAGGAGATGCGTGAACTGTTCCGCGACCACCCGGACGCGTGCGACAACACGCTGCTGATCGCCGAGCGCTGTGAAGTCTCGTTCAACACCGGGGCCAACTACATGCCGCGGTTCCCCTGCCCGGAGGGGGAGGACGAAACGTCCTGGCTGGTCAAGGAAGTCGACAGGGGACTCCAGTACCGGTATCCGCAGGGCATCCCGGACAAGGTGCGCAAGCAGGCCGACTATGAGCTGGAGGTCATCACCTCCATGGGCTTCCCGGGCTACTTCCTGGTGGTGGCCGACTTCATCAACTGGGCCAAGAACAACGGCATCCGGGTCGGTCCCGGCCGTGGCTCGGGTGCAGGCTCCATGGTGGCCTATGCCATGCGCATCACCGACCTTGATCCGCTGCACCACGGCCTGATCTTCGAGCGGTTCCTCAACCCGGACCGCGTCTCCATGCCTGACTTCGACGTCGACTTCGATGACCGGCGCCGCTCCGAAGTGATCGACTACGTCACGCGCAAATACGGCGACGAACGTGTCGCGATGATCGTCACCTACGGCACCATCAAGACCAAGCAGGCCCTCAAGGACTCGTCGCGCGTTCTGGGCTACCCGTTCAGCATGGGCGAGCAGCTGACCAAGGCGCTCCCGCCGGCCGTCATGGCCAAGGACATTCCGCTGGCCGACATCCAGAACAAGGATGCCAAGCGCTACAGCGAAGCCGGCGACTTCCGCCAGCTGATCAGCACTGACCCCGAGGCCGCTAAGGTTTTCGAGACGGCACTGGGCATCGAGGGCCTGAAGCGGCAATGGGGCGTACACGCCGCCGGCGTCATCATGTCCTCGGACCCCATCATCGACGTGATTCCGATCATGCGCCGCTTCCAGGACGGCCAGGTCATCACCCAGTTCGACTATCCGACGTCCGAAGGCCTCGGCCTGATCAAGATGGACTTCCTCGGGCTGCGAAACCTGACGATCATTTCGGATGCCCTGGAAAACATCAAGATGAACCGCGGCGTCGACCTCGACCTTGAAACCCTTGAGTTGGACGACGCCGCGTCCTACGAGCTGCTGGCCAGGGGTGACACCCTGGGTGTGTTCCAGCTCGACGGCGGACCCATGCGGTCGCTGCTCAAGCTGATGAAGCCGGACAACTTCGAAGACATCTCCGCCGTGCTGGCGCTCTACAGGCCCGGACCGATGGGCGCCAACGCGCACACCGACTACGCGCTGCGCAAGAACAAGATCCAGGAAGTCATCCCGATCCACCCGGAGCTGGAGGAACCGCTCGCCGAAATCCTCGGCGGCACCTACGGGCTGATCGTGTACCAGGAGCAGGTCATGGCCGTGGCGCAGAAGCTCGCCGGCTACAGCCTCGGCCAGGCCGACATCCTGCGCCGCGCCATGGGCAAGAAGAAGAAATCCGAGCTGGACAAGCAGTTCGCCGGCTTCTCGCAGGGCATGCAGGACAACGGCTATTCCATGGCCGCGGTCAAGACCCTCTGGGACATTCTGCTGCCGTTCTCCGACTACGCCTTCAACAAGGCGCACTCGGCCGCCTACGGCGTGATCTCCTACTGGACCGCCTACCTGAAGGCGCACTACGCGCCGGAGTACATGGCTGCCCTGCTGACCTCGGTGGGCGACGACAAGGACAAGTCGGCGATCTACCTCAACGAATGCCGGCGGATGGGCATCACGGTGCTGCCGCCCGACGTCAACGAGTCAGCGCTGAACTTCACTCCGGTCGGCAACGACATCCGCTTCGGCATGGGCGCCATCCGCAACGTCGGCGTGAACGCCGTCGAAGCCATGGTGGCGGCGCGCGAAAAAGAAGGCGCCTACACCTCCTTCAAGGACTACCTCATGAAAGTTCCCGCGGTGGTGTGCAACAAGCGCACCATCGAGTCCCTCATCAAGGCGGGCGCCTTCGACTCCCTGAATCATCACAGGCGGGCCCTCGCCATGATCCACGAAGAGGCGATCGACTCCGTCATCACGCTCAAGCGCAACGAGGCGATCGGGCAGTTCGACCTCTTTGCCGGTTTCGACGAAGCCGAATCCGAGGCGTCCCTGAGCATCGAGATCCCCGACCTCCCCGAGTGGGAGAAGAAGGACAAGCTCTCGTTCGAACGCGACATGCTCGGGCTTTACGTCTCGGACCACCCGCTGCAGGGGCTGGAAGGGCTCCTGAGCCAGCACGCCGACCAGTCCATCACGTCGATCATCGCCGAGGACGGCCCGCACGACGGCGCGATCGTCACCATTGCGGGCATGATCACCTCGCTCAGCCGAAGGATCGCCAAGGCCAGCGGCAACGCCTACGCCCGGGCCGAGGTCGAGGACCTGGGCGGATCCATGGAAGTGATGTTCTTCGGCCAGGTCTACGGCCCCATCGCGTCGGTCCTCGCCGAGGACCTGATCGTGGTGGTCAAGGGCCGGCTGCAGCGCCGCGACGACGGCGCCATCGCCTTGAACTGCATGGAACTGTCCGTGCCGGACCTCAGCGAGGGCACCAACGGGCCCATCGTGATCACGATGCCCACGCACAAGGCCACGGAGGCCGTGGTCACCGAACTCGGGGATGTGCTGCGCAACCACCGCGGAAACTCGGAGGTTCGGGTCCACCTGCAGGGCGACACCCGCGTGGAGGTCATGGGCCTGCCCGTGCACCTGCGGGTCAACCCCAACCCGTCACTCTTCGGAGACCTCAAAGTGCTGCTCGGTCCGGCCTGCCTGGACGCCTGAGCTGTTCGGCCCGCTGGGTGCCCGGGACGCCGTGCGGGCGTTCCGGCACTTGGGGCCGCGGCCGGCCGGCCTAGATTTCGTAGTCGAGCGGAACCGGCTGCCCGTAGGCTCCGGAGTGGTAGAGCAGCGGGGCGCCGTCTTCGCCGACTTCCCCCTCCACGACTTCCACGACCACCACGGCGTTGTTTTCGAAGGAAAGCCGCATTTGGATCTTTCCGATCAGCCAGCCGGCCACGTCCTTGAGGACGGGCACATCGTAGGGCCCGTGGGCCCAGTGGTCGCCCGCGAACCGCTCCTTGGTGCGTGCAAAGCGGTCAGCCAGTTCCTGGTTGTCGAGCCCCAGCATGTGGACGCCGATGTATGTTGTGTTGGCAACGGCCGGCCACGAGCTCGAGCTGCGGGCCATGTTGAAAGTGAAGCGGGGCGGCTTCGCCGACAGGGATGCTACCGACGTTGCCGTGAACCCGTAGGGCACGCCGTCGTAGTTCACCGTGATAATCGCCACACCGGCCGCATGGCGCCGGAACATTTCCTTGAACGTGCCCTCGAAGGCGTTGTTGTCTGAGGCCACTGTGATCGATCTCCCTGCTGAACCTGTTGGTGATTCTGTCTCTACTACAAGACTATTGGGCTTCCCGGGTGTTGCATCATCCGGCCCCCGCACAGCCCCGTTTCCGCAACGCGGACCAACATTTGTTAACGTTTCTTCATGACACAGCCTGCAACCGCACCTCCGGTCCGCCACCACCACCAGCCGGATGGGGCCCCGGAGAGCGTCCGGCGGAGCTGGCCGTGGGTGGCCGGCATCATCGGGGCCGGCATCCCGGCAGGCGTGCTGTGGTGGCTCCTGGCCCCGGGCGGAATGAACCTGATCTCCGGCAACGCCGCGCTCGCGTCGGGAACCAACACTGAGGGCTGGCTCCCGCGGGACCTGGTCCTGGCCGGGCTGTTTGTCTTCGCCGGCAGCCTCGTTGCCGTGCTGCTTTCCGGGCGCACGGACGGCGCAACACGCCGCATACTGGTGCTCTCGGTGGCAGCGGCCGGGGCGGCAGCCGTCCTCGCCTGGCAGACCGGGGTGCTGGCGGGCCTCTGGCTGGGGCAGCCCGAGGACACCTCGGCCAATGCCAGCGTCGCGTTCTCGCTGAGGTCCCACACTGTCCTCCTGCTCTGGCCCGCGGCCGTGGCAGCCGGCTATTTCGTCCTGCGCGTGATCAGCCTGCTGGGCAAGTCCAGGGGCCCGGCGGCAGGGCAAGACGCAGGGCAGGTTTCCTGACGTTGCCCGCCGTCCTGCACGCTGGCGGGACGGCATCCCGTAACACCGCAGGCGCCGGCGCCGCGGCGCGTAAAATGAACGGGTGACCACTTCTCCGGACAGTTCCGTACGCCCGACTTCCCCCGCCGTCGAATTCCGCACCGTTGACCTGCGGGGGCGGCGCCTGAGCCTGGCGGAACTCCGCCAGGCGGTGCCGCGGGCACGGCACCAGACCGTCGCCGACGCAGAGCAGAAAGTCACCGACATCATTTCCGCCGTCCGCCAGCGCGGCTTCGCTGCCCTCGCTGACTTTGCACAGGCGTTCGACGGCGTGGAACAGACGCACCCGCGCGTTCCGTCGGCGGCGCTCCAGTCGGCCTTGGACGGCCTCGACCCGGCCGTGCGGGCCGCACTTGAGGAGTCCATCAGCCGGGCCCGGCGGTTCGCGGACGGCCAGCGGCCGGCCGACGTCGACGTCGCCCTCGGCGACGGAGCCGTGGTGAGCCAAAAGTGGGTTCCGGTGGCCCGCGTCGGCCTCTATGTCCCGGGCGGCCTGGCTGTCTACCCGTCCTCGGTCATCATGAACGTGGTCCCCGCCCTTTCCGCGGGCGTGGAGTCCATCGCGCTTGCATCGCCGCCGCAGAAGGACTTCGGCGGACTCCCTCACCCCACCATCCTCGCCGCTGCCGCGCTGCTGGGCATCGACGAGGTGTACGCGATCGGCGGGGCCCAGGCCATCGCCGCGTTCGCTTACGGAGTTCCCGGCGCCGACGGCGAGCCGGACCTGGAGCCGGTGGACGTCGTGACCGGACCCGGCAACATCTTCGTGGCCACGGCCAAGAGGCTCGTCAAGGGCGTCGTGGGCATCGATTCCGAGGCAGGCACCACGGAAATTGCCATCCTGGCGGATTCCACCGCACGGGCAGCGTTCGTCGCTGCGGACCTGATCAGCCAGGCCGAGCACGATCCGAAGGCCGCGTCCGTCCTGATCACGGACTCCCTCCAGCTTGCCGCGGAGGTGCGGGAAGAACTCGAGCTGCAGGCAGCCTCCACCAAGCACAGCCAGCGCGTCCGCGAAGCCCTGTCCGGGCCGCAGTCCGGCGTCGTCCTCGTGGATGACCTCGAGCAGGGGATCGCCGCCTGTGACGCCTATGCCGCGGAACACCTTGAGATCATGACGGCGGACGCCGCCGCTGTGGCGGGGCGGATCCGGAATGCCGGCGCCATCTTCGTCGGGGACTACAGCCCCGTCAGCCTCGGCGATTACTGCGCCGGCTCAAACCACGTGCTGCCGACCAGCGGAACTGCGGCATTTTCGTCGGGGCTGAACGTGACCACTTTCCTACGCGCAATCCAGGTCATCAACTACACGGAGTCCGCATTGGAACAGGTCAGCGGACACATCGTCAGCCTGTCCGGCGCGGAAGACCTCCCGGCACACGGAGACGCTGTGACAGCCCGCTTCAGGAACGGCGCTAACCACTAGATGTAGTAATTACAGGCTTGTTATTCAGCTACATGTAGCCGTAAACTGGATCCGGAACAAAGCTCCGGCCGTCTGAAGCCGGAAGCGCCATGACGCACCGGGGAAGGAACAGCGTGTACTGTCCGTTTTGCCGTAACCCCGACTCCCGCGTGGTGGACAGCCGGATGGCCGACGACGGCTCCGCCATCCGCCGCCGCCGCCAATGCCCCGAGTGCGGGCGCCGGTTCACCACGGTCGAAACCACCAGCCTCTCGGTGATCAAGCGTTCCGGCGTGGGCGAGCCCTTCAGCCGCAGCAAGGTCATCAACGGCGTCCGCAAGGCCTGCCAGGGCCGGCCGGTCAGCGAGGACGATCTCGCCCTGCTGGCGCAGGAAGTCGAAGAAAACATCCGTGCCTCGGGCGCGGCCGAGATCGATGCCCACGAGGTGGGCCTGATCATCCTCGGCCCCCTCCAGAAGCTGGACAAGGTGGCGTATCTCCGCTTCGCCAGCGTCTACCAGGCCTTCGAATCGCTGGAAGACTTCGAATCCGCCATTGCGCTGCTTCGCCACGAGGCCGAAGTGGAAGCCAAGGGTGCCGAAGCCAAGCGTTCCGAAGGCAAGAGCTCCGAAAAGAGCCCGCTCTAAGCTCCGGTGGCGGCAGCGGAGGGGAAGCCGCGGCCGCCACCGGCTCCAGAAGGACAACAGAAGGCGGCAGACATTGTGTCTGCCGCCTTCTGCGTAAGCCGCTTGCTGCTAGTCCAGCCCCGGGGCCTGTCCGGACCTACTTCGCCAGGTCGTGCTGCAGCGCGATTTCGATGGCGGCGCCGACGATACCGGCCTCGTTCTTCAACTCGGCGGGAACGATCGGTGTGCGCAGCTTCATGTGCGGCAGGTATTCGTCGGCACGCTTGGAGATGCCCCCTCCGACGATGAACAGCTCGGGGGAGAACAGGAACTCCACATGGGAGAAGTAACGCTGCAGGAGCACGCTGTACTCTTCCCAGCTGAGGCCGTCCCGTTCCCGCGCCACGGCAGAGGCCTTGGTCTCGGCATCGAAGCCGTCGATCTCGAGGTGGCCGAGTTCAGCGTTGGGTACCAGTTGGCCGTTGAAGATGAACGCCGAGCCGATGCCGGTGCCGAGGGTAATGACGAGGACCGTGCCGCCGATTCCCGCGCCGGCGCCGTAGCGGGCCTCCGCGAGGCCGGCGGCGTCGGCGTCGTTGATGACCTCCACTGGGCGGCCCAGCCGTGCCGTCAGCAGCGCATCGATGTCGGTGTCGATCCAGCTCTTGTCCACGTTGGCGGCGGAGTGGACCACGCCGTGCTGGATGATGCCGGGGAACGTCACGCCAACCGGGCTGTCAGCGTCGGGGGCATCCGGGCGCGCCGACAGTTCTTCGACCACCTGCGCCACAACCTCCGCGACCGCTGCCGGGGTCGCAGGCTGGGGCGTGGCCAGCCGGAACCGGTCACCAATCAGTTTGCCCTTCTTCAGGTCGACGATGCCGCCCTTGATTCCGGTTCCGCCGATGTCGATGCCGATCAGCGGTGCGTTCTTGCGGGTTTTTTCGTCCTTCTTGGCCAATGGAATTCCGTTCGTGGCAGGGTAAGGGGCTCGGGGGGCAAGAGTGGCTTGCCGGATTGCGGCCGGGGCAGCCGGCGGGTGTTAGGGCAGCGTGAGGATTTCCGCGCCCGATTCGGTGACCAGGAGCGTGTGTTCGAACTGGGCGGTTCGCTTGCGGTCCTTGGTGACCACGGTCCAGTCGTCCGCCCACATGTCCCATTCGATGGTGCCAAGGGTCAGCATGGGCTCGATGGTGAACACCATGCCCGCTTCGATCACGGTGTTGTACGCCGGTGCGGCGTCGTAGTGCGGAATGATGAGGCCGGTGTGGAAGGCTTCTCCGACGCCGTGCCCGGTGAAGTCGCGGACCACCCCGTAGCCGAAGCGCTTGGCATAGGACTCGATGGCGCGGCCGATCACGTTGATCTGCCGCCCGGGAGCCACCGCCTTGATGGCCCGGTTGAGGGATTCCTTCGTCCGCTCCACGAGCAGGCGCGATTCCTCGTCCACGTCCCCGACGAGGAAGGTGTAATTCGTGTCGCCGTGCACGCCGCCGATGAACGCCGTGATGTCGATATTGAGGATGTCGCCGTCCTGCACCACCGTGCTGTCCGGAATTCCGTGGCAGATGACTTCGTTGAGCGAGGAGCACAGGGACTTCGGGAAGCCGCGGTAACCGAGCGTGGAGGGATAGGCGTTGTGGTCCAGCAGGAACTCGTGGCCGATCCGGTCAAGTTCGTCAGTGGTGACGCCGGGCGCGATGTGCTTTCCGACTTCCACGATCGCCTGGGCGGCGATCCGGCCCGCGACGCGGATCTTCTCGATGGTTTCGGCCGACTTGACCTCAGAGCCGGTGAATTTCGCCGGGCCGGGCTTGCCGACGTACTCGGGCCGCGGGATCGACGCGGGTACAGGCCGCTGCGGGCTGACAGATCCCTGGGTGAGCGTGCCGGTGGGTGCGGTCGAGGCTAAGGAAGGCATAGATTGATCATATAAGGCAGCGCAGAATGCCATGTAAATTTATGCGGCATCCCGGCCCCGGTTGCGGTTTACGTTACGTGGATCACGCCCGCGGGGCCGGCTGCCAACCGGAAGCGAGGAACGTCGATGCCCGAGTACTGGTACAACGTGAACACCCACGAGGTCGAAGAAGACGCGATGTCGGACTGGAGCCAGCTGATTGGCCCCTACAAGACCCGGCAGGAAGCGGAACACGCCCTCGAGAAGGTCAAAGCACGCAACGAGGCCTGGGACAAAGGCGACGAGGACTGACCGGCGGCCCCCGTTCGCGCTAGCAGGCCCGGTTTGTCCTAGAAGGAGTGCTCAGGACCGGGGAACTGGCCGGAGCGGACGTCGTCGCCGTATGCCTTGGCGGCATCGCTGAGTACCGTCCGCAGATCCGCGTACTGCTTGACGAACTTGGCCATCTTGCCGCCGCGGAGCCCCGCCATGTCCTGCCAGACCAGGACTTGGCCAGTGGTCACGTTCCCGGCCCCGATCCCGATCGTGGGCACCGGAACTGCTGCGTCCACGGCAGCGGCTGTCTCGGCGGGAACCATTTCCATGAGGACGCAGAATGCGCCGGCGTCGGCGAGGGCAACGGCATCCTCGATCAGCCGCGCCGCGTCATCGCCGCGGCCCTGCACACGGTAGCCGCCGAGGGAGTGCTCGCTCTGCGGCGTGAAGCCGATGTGCGCCATGACGGGAATGCCCGCCTGCACCATGGCGCGCACCGTTTCGGCGTAGAACTTGCCGCCCTCGATCTTGACCGCGTGCGCCAGGCCCTCCTTGAGGAAACGGACGCCCGTGGCAACACCCTGCTGCGGCGATACCTCGTAGCTGCCGAACGGAAGGTCCGCCACCACCAGCGCGCGCTTGGCCGAACGAGACACGGCGCGGCAAAGCGGCAGCAGTTCGTCGACCGTGACGGGCAGGCTGGTTTCGTTGCCGAACACATTGTTCGACGCCGAATCGCCCACCAGCAGCACTTCGATGCCCGCCTGGTCGAAAATCTCCGCCGTGTACTGCTCGTAGGCGGTCAGCATCGCGAAGCGCTCACCCTTGGTTTTGGCCTGCTGCAGGTGGTGTGTGCGGATTCGGGCTGCCGGCTTCTTGGGAGTTTCCGACGACGGCGCCGCGGCCGCCGCGGGTCCGTTTCCGTACGGTGCGGATACTTCGGCGGACATGCTTGAGTCGGAACTGCTGCTTGAGGCCATGGCTAGAGCGTAATGCGAGACCCGCGGTCCTTGCTACCGGGCGGCAGGGGCTCCCCGGGTGATTCGCGCCACAACCCGGCCGTCCGCACGTGCCTCCCCGGGTCCTGCCGGCCACCGGTCCGGCCGTCCCGTCGTGTTAACGCTGTGTTACGCGCCGCAGCTGCGCCAGCACCGCGCCGAAATGCTTAGTAAAGTGATTCGTGAACTGCCGCCGGCTTCGTCATCAACGGACCCGGGGCATGGACGATGACCCGGAGAAGAGGCCTTCATGGACCGCCAGCAAGAGTTTGTCCTGCGCACGATCGAAGAGCGTGACGTACGGTTCGTGCGTCTGTGGTTCACCGACGTCGTGGGTTCACTCAAGTCCGTGGCCCTGGCGCCGGCAGAAGTAGAGGGTGCCTTTGAAGAGGGCCTGGGCTTCGACGGTTCCGCCATCGAAGGCTTGGCGCGCGTCTTCGAATCGGACATGCTGGCCCAGCCGGATCCCTCGACGTTCCAGATCCTGCCGTGGCGCGGCGAGACGGAGCAGACGTCGCGGATGTTCTGCGACATCCTGACGCCCGACGGCGAGCCGTCGGCCGCCGATCCCCGCAACGTCCTCAAGCGCACGCTGGCCAAGGCCGCGGACATGGGCTTCACGTGCTACACGCACCCGGAAATCGAGTTCTACCTCCTCAAGTCCCAGGAACCCGGTCCCGACGGGTCACCCATCCCGGTTGATGAGGGCGGCTACTTCGACCACGTCCCCGGCGGCGTGGCACAGGACTTCCGCCGCACCGCGGTGACCATGCTCGAGTCCGTGGGCATCTCCGTGGAGTTCAGCCATCACGAGGCCGGACCGGGGCAGAACGAGATCGACCTTCGCTACGCCGACGCCCTCCAGACGGCGGACAACATCATGACGTTCCGGACCGTCATTAAGGAAGTCGCACTTCAGCAGGGCACGTACGCCACCTTCATGCCCAAGCCGTTCACGGCGCACCCGGGGTCAGGCATGCACACGCACTTCTCGCTCTTCGAGGGCGACACCAACGCGTTCTACGAGGCCGGGGCCGAGTTCCAGCTTTCGGAAACCGCCCGTCAGTTCATCGCCGGAATCCTCAAGCACGCCCCGGAATTCACCGCCGTCACCAACCAGTTCGTGAACTCCTACAAGCGCCTGTGGGGCGGGGGAGAGGCGCCCAGCTACCTGAGCTGGGGCCACAACAACCGCTCGGCCCTGGTCCGTGTTCCGCTGTACAAGCCGGGCAAGGGACAATCCGCCCGCATCGAGTACCGAGGCATCGACTCCGCGGCCAACCCCTACCTCGCCTACGCGGTGCTCCTGGGCGCCGGACTGAAGGGGATCGAGGAAGGTTACCAGCTGCCGGCCGCGGCGGAGGACGACATCTGGTCGCTGAGCTCGGCGGAGCGCCGTGCCATGGGCCACGATCCCCTCCCGGCAAGCCTGCACGACGCCATCCGCGCCATGGAGGACTCCGAACTCATGCCGCAGATCCTGGGCGAGCAGGTCTTTGAACACTTCCTGCGCAACAAGCGCGCCGAGTGGCAGGACTACCGCCTCCAGGTGACGCCCTATGAACTGCAGCGCAACCTCGCCATCCTTTAGGCGGCCGCGGTGAGCCTCGCCCGCCGTCTCATATCGGCCGGCTTCAGCGACCTGGAGAAGGGCGAACGGTTCCTCGCTGCCCGCGAGCTCGAGGGGATTGACCAGGACGTGCTGTTCGCCGGGCTCCAGCTCGCCGCGAACCCGGATGTGGCCCTTCAGTCCCTGGTGCGGCTCATCGAGAAGCACCCGGACCTGAGGAAGCTGGCAGCGGCGGACACCGACACGAGCGAGCCGCTCTACCGTGTCCTCGGTGCCAGCGAGGCGCTGGGCGAATTCCTCATCCGCCATCCGGAGCATCTGGACGCCTTCGAGGTGACCGCCAGCCCGGAGCCGCTCCAGGCGGCACCGGACCAGCTGCGGGCCCAGCTGCTCAGGGCAGTGCGCGCAGACCCGAAGGCCTCCCGGCCGGTGGCGGGGATCTCCGGGCCAGAAGCCTACGAGGCGCTGCGGACGGCGTACCGCCGGGGCGTGGTGGACCTGGCCGTCAAGGACCTCTGCGCCGCCGATCCGCTCGACTTCATGCCCGCCGTAGGAGCCGAGCTCGCCGATCTGGCCGGGGCGGCCGTCGAAGCCGCCCTCGCCGTGTCCCGGGCTGAAGCGGCCACGCAGTTCGACCCCGCCGAGGTCGCCGACGTCGCACTGGCCGTGATCGGCATGGGCAAATGCGGTGCCCGCGAACTGAACTACATCTCCGACGTCGATGTCATCTATGTGGTGGAAGCCGGGAAGCTGGATGACGACGCCCGGGCAAACACCATCGGCACGGCGTTGGCTTCGGGCATCTCCCGCGCTATTTCGTCGCCGGCGCGGGAGCCGAGCCTGTGGGAAGTGGACGCCAACCTCCGGCCCGAGGGAAAATCCGGGCCCCTGGTCCGGACCTTGGCTTCGCACCAGAGCTACTACGCGCGCTGGGCCGAGAGCTGGGAATTCCAAGCGTTGCTGAAGGCACGGACCATCGCCGGCGACGCCGGCCTGGGCAAGCGGTATGAGGATGCGGTTTCGCCGCTGGTCTGGACGTCGGCGAGCCGGGAGGGGTTCGTCGAATCCGTGCAGGCCATGCGCCGCCGCGTCACCGAACACATTCCCGTGGCGGAGGAGCAGCGCCAGATCAAGCTCGGCAGGGGAGGGCTCCGGGACATCGAATTCACGGTGCAGCTGCTCCAGCTGGTCCACGGGAAATCCGACGAAACACTCCGGCACCGCGACACCACCTCGGCGATAGCCGCCCTGTCCACGGGCGGCTACATCGGCCGCGCAGACGCAGCCGAGTTCGATCACGCCTACCGGTACCTTCGTCTGCTCGAGCACCGCATCCAGCTGTTTCAGCTGCGCCGGACCCATCTGATGCCGGTCAAGGAGGACCTGCTCCGTGCCCTGGCCAAGGCCGTGCTGGGGCCGTTCTCCCTTGACCGGCCCCACCCGGACGCGCTCTTGGCCACGTGGCAGAAAACGAAACGCTCGGTCCGGGAACTCCACGACCGGATTTTCTACCGCCCGCTCCTGAACACCGCCGCCAAGCTCAGCAGCGAGGATGCCCGCCTGACGCCGGAGGCCGCGCAGGGCCGGCTCGCGGCGCTGGGCTACCGCGATCCGCAGGGTGCCATGCGGCACATCGAGGCGCTTACTGCGGGCGTCAGCAGGCGCGCCGCCCTGCAGCGGCAGCTGCTGCCGATCCTGCTGGGCTGGCTCGCCGAAGGCGTGGATCCCGACGCCGGCCTGCTCGCCTTCCGCCGGGTCAGTGAAACGCTGGGCACCACGCACTGGTATCTCGGAATGCTGCGGGATTCCGCGGCAGCGGCGGAGCGGCTCTGCCACATGCTGTCCAATTCACGGCTCATTGCCGACCTTCTTGAGGTGTCGCCGGAATCCGTGGCGTGGCTGGGAACGGACAAGGAACTGGCGCCGCTCAGCTTCGAGGCCCAATGGCAGGAAATCGCCTCAAAGATGTCCCGGCACGCGGATCCGGAAAGCGCCATGAGGCTCATCCGGCTGATCCGCCGTCGGGAAATCCTGCGCATCGCCATAGCCGACAGCGCGGGACTGCTCGCCCAGGACCAGGTGGGGGAGGCCCTCGCCGAGACCGACAGGGCGGCCATCCTCGGTGCCCTGCGTGCCGCCGAGAACATCGTCGCCGCGTCCGGCCCGCTGAAGACGTCGGTGCTTGTGGTGGCCATGGGCCGGCAGGGCGGCCGCGAAATCGGCTACGGTTCCGATGCCGATGTCCTGTACGTCCACCGGGCGCTGCCGGGCGCCTCGGACGATGAAGCCCAGCAGCAGGCCGCGAAGATCGTGGGGCACCTGTCGAGCCTGCTGACGCAGCCCCTCAAACCGGCGATCATGGCCGAACGGGTCCTAGCGGTCGACGCCGACCTGCGTCCCGAGGGCAAGAGCGGCGCCATGGTGAGGTCGCTGGAGTCTTACGCGGAGTATTACCGGCGATGGTCACTGGGCTGGGAAGCGCAGGCGCTCCTGCGTGCCCGGCCGATCGCCGGCGACGACCAGCTCGCCGCGGATTTCGTCACGCTCATCGACCCGATCCGGTACCCGGAATCGCTCTCCGACTCTGACGTCCGCGAAATCCGTCGGATCAAGGCGAGGGTGGAATCCGAGCGGCTGCCGCGCGGCGCGGATCCCGCCCGGCACCTCAAGCTCGGCCGCGGCGGACTCAGTGACGTCGAATGGCTGGTCCAGCTCCTGCAGCTCCAGTACGCCGGAAAGCATCCCGAGCTGCGCACGACGTCAACGTTGAAGGCGCTCGACGCCGCGGCTTCGCTGGGGCTGATCGACGCAGCCGACGCCGGGCTGCTCGCGGACGCCTGGCGGCTGGCCAGCCGGATCCGCTCCGCGAACGTGATCTGGACGGGCCGGGCGTCGGACCTCCTGCCGTCCTCACGGCGCGACCTCGAGGCGGTGGCCCGGTGGTGCGGCTACGAGGAGGGGATGGCAGCGGCCTTCGAGGAGGACTACCTGCGGGTCAGCCGGCGTGCACGGGGCGTCTTTGAGAAGGTCTTCTACGGCCAGTAGGCGCCGGCCGCGGGGCAGGATTCCGGCGGCCGCGAAGGGCTGACACGTGCTGGGCCAAGTGCTAGGTTGGGGCGCATGGCAACCCAAATCTACACGAATCTGCCTGTCAAGGACCTCGGCAGGTCGGTCGAATTCTTCACGGCCCTCGGGTTCTCCTTCAACCCGGATTTCACCGATGAGAATGCCACCTGCATGATCATCAACGACGACGCCTACGTCATGCTCCTTGTCGAGGGATTCTTCAAGACCTTCACGTCCAAGAGCATCGCGGACGCCACCAGCAGCACCGAAGCGATCATGGCGTTCTCGGTGGACAGCCGTGAGGGTGTCGATGACATGTACCGGAAAGCGATCGCCGCGGGAGGGACGGAGTCCCAGCCGGTCCAGGATTACGGCTTCATATACAGCCACAGTTTCCAGGACCCGGACGGCCACCTGTGGGAAGTGATGTGGATGGATCCGGCGGGACCTCCGGCCGACGCCCCGGCGCCGCCAGCAGGATAAAAGGCGACCGCCGCGCGGGTAGGCTCGGATCATGCTTTCCACCGTATGGCTCATTTCCCTCCGGGACCTTGACGCCGATGCCCGGTCCATCCACCTCGGCGAAGTGGCCGGGATGGAAGTGGGGCCCGGCCAGGAGGACTTCGTGGGCGATCCCCTGCGGATGATGCTGGTGGGGCTCGAGGAAGAGTCCCGCAGGCCCTACGTCATTGAAGCGGGCGGGGAGGCAGTGGGCGTGCTGACGCTGCAGTCGGGAGCCGCCCGGCTCGCCGGGTGGCCGGACGACGATTCCGTGTGGCTGCTCCGCGGATTCCTGATTGACCGGCGCCGCCAGGGCGCAGGCTTGGGGAAGGCCGCGGCTGCCGCGGCGGTGGTGACCGCCGCAAAACTGACGGCGAGGACGGGAAGCGGCCAGGCCGGCGTCGTACTTTCCGTCAACGAACGCAACGGTGCCGGGCAGTCCGCCTATCTCAAGGCGGGATTTGAGGATGCCGGCAGATATCTGGGCGGCGACGCCGGGCCGCAGAGAATCATGTACGCCGCCTTCTGAGCCGGCGCCGGGTCACCGCCGGTTGAGAGAGGGCGCCCGGACCATTGCACCGTTCCCGCTACGTGCCTACTCTGTGTCTTGGCAGTGTTCTTCAAACCTTGTTGGGGGGAAGGCTTGAAAGAGTCTTCATCTCGGGGACACTCGCCGAAAAAGGCTGGCTCCATGGTCTCAGCACGCCTGGAGCCAGCTTTCGGCGCTCTATCCGGCGCCGTCAGCAGCACCGCAATGTGACCACCACGGAGTGCGGACATGGAACTCGGCGACCCGGACGGCGGACCAGGCAGACAGGCCATGGCCGCGCCCCGGGAGGAACCGGGCGTCGGCCGGCGAGGCACGGTGGGCCGGGACACGGACCATGCCCGGGCGCAGCTGAAAAGCAGCCGCTCCAGGAAACACAGGAGGGTCGAGCTGCTGCTCATCGCGGCCGGCGTGGCCGCCACCCTCATTGCAGCGGCGTACCAGTACTTCGGCATCAGGAGCACACTGGAAAGCAGCACTGCAGCGTCTTTGTATGCCCAGCAACAGGAGATCGACAAGATCTTCGTGGAAAATGTGGACCTTCAGCCGTACTTTTGGCGCCGCGAGGAACTGCCCGATCCTGCGGCCATCCGGGATCCGGCGGCCAAACGGGAGGCACAGCAGCTGGCCGCCAGGTCTGAAGCCACCGCCCACCGGATACTGGATCACTTTGCCCACTTGAAGTACCAGATGGGAACGCAGGCCTTCACCTCTGAACGGGCAGACTGGGAGGCGTATATCAGGCGAAGTTTTGCGGAATCGCTCATCCTGTGCCGCGCCCTGTCCGCAGACAGGGACGCGTTTGGCGGTGCCGGATCCGATTCGCTCTGGGGACTTTACGCGGCGGAGCCCTGCCGGGGAAGCTGAAGCTCGGCGGCCCACGCCCGCAGGGGGAGTTGCCCGGCACCGGGTCGGGGTTCAGGGTAACTCATGGTGAGGAACACGACCGGGCTTACGGGCCGTGTCCTAATCGTGAGCAATTTCCCCGGCGATTCTCCGGCAATGCCACGTTTGGGCGCGTAGCTTCAGTGCAACACAAGCGGAAGGTGCACGGCCATGACTATTACTGAATACATCTCAGGCGTTGCCGTTATGTTTGGATCCCTGATGGCCGTCCTTGGCCTGTCTGCCGCGGTCCTCCGGGCAAGGTCCCGCCCCTGAGGAGCTACCTGGGCTCCCTGCACGCCACCACCGCCGAGGGTGCTGGCGTTTGAACCCGCGGACCCAGTAACTCGGACAGACAGATCCGCAGACGACAAAAGGCCGGCTCCAGGTGGTGAAACCCGGGGCCGGCCTTTGTTGTAGCGAGACTCTTGCGGACTATCCGCGGACTAATGCCGCGTCAGCCGGTTCATCTGACTAGACGCCGTAGTAGAGCTCGAATTCGTACGGGTTCGGGCGCAGGGAGAGCGGCTTGATCTCGTTCTCGTACTTGTACTCGATCCAGGTATCGATCAGGTCCTGGGTGAACACGCCGCCGGCCTGGAGGAACTCGTTGTCCTCGGCCAGTGCGTCGAGGGCTTCCTCGAGCGTGCCCGGGGCCTTGGGGATGTCCTTGGCTTCCTCGGCGGGGAGCTCGTAGAGGTCCTTGTCGATGGGAGCCGGCGGTTCGATGCGGTTGCGGATGCCGTCAATGCCGGCCATCAGCTGGGCAGCGAAGGCCAGGTACGGGTTCGAGGAGGGGTCCGGAGCGCGGAACTCGATGCGCTTGGCCTTCGGGTTGGAACCCGTGATCGGGATGCGGATACCGGCGGAGCGGTTGCCCTGCGAGTAGACCATGTTCACGGGGGCTTCGAAGCCCTTGACCAGGCGGCGGTAGGAGTTGACCGTCGGGTTGGTGAAGGCCAGCACAGCCGAGGAGTGCTTCAGCAGGCCGCCGATGTACCAGCGTGCCATGTCGGACAGGCCGGCGTAGCCCTTCTCGTCGTAGAACAGCGGCTCGCCACCGTTCCAGAGCGACTGGTGGCAGTGCATGCCCGAGCCGTTGTCACCGAAGACCGGCTTCGGCATGAACGTGACGGACTTGCCCCACGCGTCGGCGGTGTTCTTGATGACGTACTTGAACTTCTGCAGGTCATCAGCCGCGTGGGTCAGCGTGGTGAACTTGTAGTTGATTTCAGCCTGGCCGGCGGAACCGACTTCGTGGTGGCTGCGCTCGACCTCAAGGCCGGCCTCGTCCAGGGCAACACACATGGCGTCGCGCAGGTCGGCCTGCTTGTCGGTGGGGGAAACCGGGAAGTAACCGCCCTTGACAGGGGTCTTGTAGCCGAGGTTTCCGCCTTCTTCTTCGCGGCCGGTGTTCCAGTGGGCTTCTTCGGAGTCGATCTTGTAGAAGCTGCCCTGCGGGGAGGACTGGTACTGGACGTTGTCGAACACGAAGAACTCTGCCTCAGGGGCGAAGAACGCGGTGTCGGCGATGCCGGTGGAGGCGAGGTAGGCTTCAGCCTTCTCGGCAACACCACGGGGGTCGCGGTGGTAAGGGTCACCGGTGCGGGGGTTCACGATGGAGAAGTTCAGCGCAAGGGTCTTTTCCATGCGGAACGTGTCCAGGAATGCGGTGGTGACATCCGGAATGAGCTGCATGTCGGATTCTGCGATGCCCTGGAAGCCACGGATGGAGGATCCGTCGAAGAGCTGGCCGTTGACGAAGAAATCTGCGTCCACGCTCTTGGCGGGCACATTGAAGTGCTGCTGAACGCCAGGAAGATCGGTGAAGCGGATATCGACGAACTTAATATCTTCGTCTTTGATGAACTTGAGGACTTCGTCCGCAGTCTTGAACATCTATGCTCCTTACGCATATGTAATAACTGGCTGGAAAGCCATGTGGCTCAGCGCAATCAGAAGGGGCGAAAACACAAAAGTGCCCCCGCTCCCAGCTCGCTAGCAACTGTTACCACCCTAGGGACATGGGATTTCTCGGCCGTGTCCGCTTTGTTTCCGGCAGGTTACAGAACCGCCTGATATGTAAACGCTATACGGTGTCCACACTGTGGTCCATCCGCATCCACAGTGTGAGCGTCCCTGGCGGCGCGGCCGGCTCGCTAAACTGGGACGGTGGTAGATCGCAGAGACATCGGCTCCTGGCTCAGTGGGCCGGACACTTCCGGCATTTCAAAGTACCCGGGGGAGCGCCTCGGCCTCCCCGAATCGGGCCCCGGGTCCATCGCCCGCGCGGGACGCAGAATCCTGGCGATTACCATCGACTGGACCGTTGCCCTGCTGATCAGCAACTCTTTCTTCGCCGGCAACTCCTGGGCCACGCTCGCTGTCTTCGCCGCCGAGCAGATCCTGCTCGTCGGCACGCTGGGCTACAGCATCGGACACAGGGTCTTGGGGATCCACGTGGTCCGTCTGGGCGGCATGCCCGCCGGGCCAATCGCGGCGCTCGTCCGCACGCTGCTGCTCTGCCTGGTGGTTCCCGCAGTAATTTTCGATCCCGACCAGCGCGGGCTGCATGACAAGGCCATGGACACCGTGCTGGTGCGGATGTGACCGCGCCCTGACGCAGAGCCCGGCTGACGCAGGGCCCTGCGTCAGGGCGCGGCTCTTTCGTTGCCCGGCTAGCGGACCGCTGTCTCTTCGACGGCCCGTTCCGGGGCCGGAGCCTCGCCGCCCTGTCCTGCCGTTGCGGCATCGGCGGCTGTCGTCCCGGTTGCTGTGAGGTGCCCCCTTCGGCCAGCCCAGCGTTCGAACAGCACGGTGGCAAAGGGGACAACGGCCGATAGCCCGGCGAACAGCGCCACGGGGAACGGCCAGCGCTGCAGACGCCACAGGACCAATGCGGCCACGCCGTAGCCGATGAACAGTGCGCCGTGCACGGGCCCGGCAATCTCTACGCCGAGTTCGGTGGTCCGGGCGACCCACTTGAAGTACATTCCGGTCAGCAGGGCAGCCCAGCTGAAGGCTTCGGCTACGGCCAGGAGCCGGAAGACGCGGATGACGGCGGACGTTGGCGGGTAATTCACAGGGGCTCCGGCTTCAGTTGGTTTCGCTGGGCTGGCTTGGCAATCCTGACAAAAGCGCCCCGGGGCCGGCGCGGATGCGGCGGCCGCCGGGGCGGTTCAGGGGTGTGTTAGCGTCCGCGCTGGGGGCGGGCCTTGTAGGGGTCGATGCCCTTGGGGATGGGGAGCCGGCCGCCCAGGGACGAGATGCGCTTCGAAACGGCGCTGACCTCGGTCTTGGTGAGCTCGTTGTTCAGCTTGTTCATCTTTTTGGCGACCTGGCTGATCGGGACCTGGCCTTCTCCGCGGCCGCTCTCAATGACGTGGATCGTGACGTTGGGCAGGATCCGGACGAGTTTCTTCCGTTCGGCTTCCACCAGGGGCCGCACACGGTGCGTCGGTCCCTCGGAGACGAGGACGACGCCGGGACGGCCGATGGCGCGGAAGACCGCGTCCTGCGTGCGCGGGTTGACGGCTACCGGCTGTTCCTCGGTGATCCAGCCCCTCTTGAGCGTGCTCAGGGCGGCCCCCGATGCTCCCGGCTGGTTCTCGATCTGGGCGAACGCCGCACGCTCGGCCCGCCGTGACAGGATCAGGGTGGCGGCGAGGAAGCCAAGCGGGATGCCGATGATCAGCGCGGTGATCCAGTTTTCCAGCACCAGGCCAATGATGAGGCTTACGGCGACGACGCCAAGGAAGGCCAGCAACATGAGCCACGGAACCATGGGATCGTGGCGGCGCGTCATGTTGAAGACTTCGCCGATCTGCTTAAGCCGGCTGGGCTTCTTGTCCTTTGCCTCTTTGGGCTTGCGCGAGAAGAGGCCGCGCTTGGGAGCGTCAGCTGCCGGTGAGTTGCTGGAATCAGGGGATTTCGCCATAGTGCCTTAATTCTACGTGATTCACGACAAAGGGCCGGACGCCGGAGAGAACCGGCCCCGGCCCCCGGCCAAGGAAAAGATGTGTTTCTTTAGGAGTGCGCCGCGAGCAGTGAGCTGGCTTCCTGGCGGGTGGTTCCGGAGGACTCGATGTGGGCGAGTTCGGCCGGGATGTCCCAGCCCTTCTTGCGCATCGCGGTGGCCCAGAGCCGGCCGGCCCGGTAGGAGGACCGGACGAGGGGTCCGGACATGACGCCGAGGAAGCCGATCTCGTCCGCTTCCTGCTGCAGGTCCACGAATTCCTGCGGCTTGACCCAGCGGTCCACCGGGAGGTGGCGTTCGGACGGGCGCAGGTACTGGGTGATGGTGATCAGGTCACAGCCGGCCTCGTGCAGGTCCCGGAGCGCCTCGGAGATTTCCTCGCGGGTCTCGCCCATGCCCAGGATCAGGTTGGACTTGGTCACCATGCCCAGGTTCCGGCCCTGGGTGATGACGTCCAGGGACCGGTCGTAGCGGAACGCGGGGCGGATCCGCTTGAAGATCCGCGGCACGGTCTCGACGTTGTGGGCGAAG
>NZ_JBDLAK010000017.1:0-114982 GCF_039748055.1 Burkholderia sp. RS01 | reverse complement strand
CCCGCCAATCATCAACCCGGCGCCCCGGCCCGCGCGGCACCCCCGGGCACCGGCGGCGGGGGGCCCGCCCCTACGGGTGCGGGCCGCCGTTCCGGTGCAGCCGCCGTCGTGCGCGCAGAGCCGTTCCCTGCGGGGCGGCGTCGTGCCACACTTGGGTGAATTATCGAATGGCTGGGGGATCCAAGTCAGGAGATTGTCATGAGCAGTCTGTTCCACACCCGCACTTCAGGCTTTCGGCTGGCGGTGAGCAACTCATGATGATCGGCTGGGCCTATCTCGCAGCGGCCATCATGACCGTGGACTCCCTGCTGCTGGGATTACTGCTGATGAACGTGAAATGGCCGAAACGCCGGAAGTGACGCTGTGAGGGCTACGTCCGCGGAATCCTGATCAGCTGCATGAACTCCTCCAGGTGGGCGGCCATGTCCACGTAGTCGTCGTAGAGCCACGCTAACTGGATGCCTTCGATGAGCGCGGCGATTTGCCGGGCGCCAACGGCCGGATTGAGGGCGGCCGCCACACGCCCCGCAGCGATTTCAAGGTCAAGCTCCGCCCGCACGGAACTGATGATTTCCTCATCCCGGCGTCGGATGAATTCGTGGGCAGGATGGTCCGGCCGCACGGGAGACCAACGGCGATTCCGCACTCATGGCCTCGGAAATATAGGCTGCGCTGACCATGCCGCCGGTGTCCACGGCGGCGGGACCCTCTCTTAGGTGCCGCGGTGACATTCACAGCTTCCTGACAGTCTCCGAACAGCGGTGCCATATCCCGCTGCCGCATCTTTGTATGAAGGGGGCTGAACCCGACGCCCTTAGCCACAAGCCGTTTCGCACGGCGGATCGAGGAGACACAGCATGTCACGAACCAAGAGAATCACGCTCGGCGTTGCGGCCGGAGTCTTGGCGCTGGGCGCCGGACTGGGAGTCACGGGCATGGCCTCCGCAGCCACCACCCCAACGCCCACTGCCAGCGCCAGCGCGTCCACCGGCAGCACCGCACCCGCGGACGGCATGCGGGGCGGCCACAAGGGGGACCGCGGCCAGATCGCTGCGGACCTCGCCTCAAAGCTTGGCGTCGAGGAGGCCAAGGTGACCGCAGCGCTCCAGGCGTTCCGGGATGCCAACAAGCCCGCCACGCCGCCTGCCGACGGCACCAAGCCGGACCGCACCGCCATGGACGCGGCGATGGCCAAGTCCCTCGCGACGGCACTCGGCGTCGACGAAGCCAAGGTCACCACGGCGCTCTCGGAGATCCGTGCCGCCGCTCAGGCGGAGCGCGCGGCCGCCCTGAAGACCAAGCTGGACACGGCCGTCACCGACGGCACGCTGACCCGGGCCGAAGCCGATGCCGTCACGAAGGCGGTTGAAAAGGGAGTGATCGGCGGAGGCGGCCACTAGGCTCCCGCGCAGCCGGCCCGCGCCGGCCGAATCCCGCGCCGGCCGAATACAGGAATCCCCCGGGAAAGTCCCGGGGGATTCCTCCGTTCCCGACGCTCCCTAGAGGACCTTGCGGATGGTCTCTTCGAAGCTCGTGACGTGGTGCAACGCGAGTTCGCCGGCCTTGTCGGCGTCGCCCTCGGCCACCGCCTTGAGCAGCTCCACGTGCTCGGTGATGTGGCCGCTCACTGACGGGACCTTGTCCAGGACCAGGCACCAGATGCGCGTTGCCAGGTTGTCGTAGCGGATCAGGGTGTCTTCGAGGTGCGGGTTCCCGGCGGCCTTGTAGATCAGGCGGTGCACCGTGAGGTCGTATTTCATGAGCTCGCGGGATTCCGCGGGGCTGGGATCCAGTTCCGAAATTGTTTTGGCGACGCTCAGTAATTCGCGGCGCATGGGGGCGCTGGCCCGCGTGGCCGCACGGCGCGCAGCCAACGGTTCCAGCAGTTCCCGGATTTCCGAGACGTCGGCCAGTTCGGTGAAGTCCACATTCGTGGCAAAGGTGCCCCGCCGCGGATAGGACACCACCAGGTGGTCCACTTCCAGCCGTTTGATCGCCTCGCGCACGGGTGTCCGGCCGAAGCCGAGCTCGGCGGCCAACTGCCCGTCGTTGATGGGTTCGCCGGGCCGGATCTCCAGCATGATCAGCTTGTCACGCAACTGCCTGTACGCCGCCTCCGCCTGGGACAGTGCTTCGTCCTCGGCGGGCGGCAATGCGGGAAGTGCATTCACGGCGCGGCTCCGTTCTTCGGTGGGGGTCTTCTTAGCTGCTGGGTCCGAGATTCAAACGGAAGCCCGGTTCCACTTTGCTTCCGGCTATTGACTCTCGTGTGATCTCAATCATACCATTGTCATCACACTGATATATCAGTTAGAAACAAAATGGTATTTCAAAGGAGCATCCGTGGTTGAGCAGTTGAATGAGCGACTTTCCGCAGTCGATCCAGAGGTCGAGCAGGCCGTTGCCCGCGAGCTGGGCCGCCAGCAGTCCACGCTCGAGATGATCGCCTCGGAGAACTTTGCTCCCGCGGCCGTCATGGAGGCACAGGGCTCGGTCCTGACCAACAAGTACGCCGAGGGCTACCCCGGGAAGCGCTACTACGGCGGCTGCGAGCACGTTGACGTCATCGAGCAGCTCGCCATCGACCGGGTCAAGGCCCTGTTCGGCGCCGAGTTCGCCAACGTCCAGCCGCACTCGGGCGCCCAGGCCAACGCCGCCGCAATGTTCGCCCTGCTGAACCCGGGCGACACCATCATGGGCCTGGACCTGGCGCACGGCGGCCACCTCACCCACGGCATGCGCATTAACTTCTCCGGCAAGCTCTACAACGTGGTCCCGTACCACGTGCGCGAATCCGACTTCCGCGTGGACATGGCCGAAGTCGAGGCACTGGCCCTGCAGCACCGCCCTCGCCTGATCGTGGCCGGCTGGTCCGCCTACTCCCGCCAGCTCGACTTCGCCGAGTTCCGCCGCATTGCCGACCTCGTGGGCGCCTACCTGATGGTGGACATGGCGCACTTCGCCGGGCTGGTGGCGGCAGGGCTGCACCCCAACCCGGTGCCGTACGCCGACGTCGTCACCACCACCACGCACAAGACCCTCGGAGGTCCGCGCGGCGGAGTCATCCTCGCCAAGGAGGAATACGCCCGCAAGATCAACAGCGCCGTGTTCCCCGGCCAGCAGGGCGGCCCGCTGGAGCACGTCATCGCCGCCAAGGCCGTCGCCTTCAAGCTGGCCGGCACGTCGGAATTCAAGGAACGCCAGGAGCGCGTCCTCGAGGGAGCCAAGCTCCTGGCCGAGCGGCTCCTGCAGGAGGACGTGGCAGCGGCCGGCATCTCCGTGGTGAACGGCGGCACCGACGTCCACCTGGTCCTCGTGGACCTGCGGAACTCGGAACTGGACGGCCAGCAGGCCGAGGACGCCCTGCACCGGATCGGCATCACCGTCAACCGCAACGCCGTCCCGTTCGACCCGCGCCCGCCCATGGTCTCCTCGGGACTCCGCATCGGGACACCGGCCCTGGCCACCCGCGGCTTCGGGGCCGTGGAGTTCACCGAAGTCGCGGACATCATCGCGACGGCGCTCATCGCCGCCGCCGGTACCGGAACCATCGGCGACGCGACCGCCGTCGAACTCGGCGCCCGGGTCACGGCGCTCGCCGAACGATTCCCCCTCTACCCGCACCTGAACGACGGCACCGAGATTGCCGCCTTCGAGGCAGACATGATTGGAGCAGCCCAGTGAGCACCCAGCAGCTTCCGGAGCACCCGGACTTCCTCTGGCGCAACCCGGAGCCCAAGTCCTCCTACGACGCCGTGATTGTGGGCGGCGGCGGGCACGGCCTGGCCACCGCCTACTTCCTGGCCAAGAACCACGGCATGACCAACATCGCCGTCCTGGAAAAGGGCTGGCTGGCCGGCGGCAACATGGCCCGGAACACCACCATCATCCGTTCCAACTACCTCTGGGACGAGAGCGCGGCCATCTACGAGCATGCGCTGAAGCTCTGGGAAATCCTGCCGGAGGAGCTCGAATACGACTTCCTGTTCAGCCAGCGCGGCGTCATGAACCTGGCCCACACGCTGGGCGATGTGCGCGAGAGCATCCGGCGCGTGGGAGCGAACAAGCTCAACGGTGTGGACGCAGAGTGGCTGGAGCCGGACCAGGTCAAGGAACTCTGCCCCATCCTGAACATCAGCGACAACATCCGCTACCCCGTCATGGGCGCCACGTACCAGCCGCGCGCCGGCATCGCCAAGCACGACCACGTGGCCTGGGCATTCGCCCGCAAGTGCGACGAGCTGGGCGTGGACATCATCCAGAACTGCGAAGTCACCGGCTTCGTCAAGGACGGCAACCGCGTGGTGGGCGTCAAGACCAACCGCGGCACCATCAACACCGAAAAGGTGGGCCTGTGCGCCGCCGGGCACAGCTCGGTCCTGGCGGAAATGGCCGGCTTCCGGCTCCCCATCCAGTCGCACCCGCTCCAGGCGCTGGTCTCCGAACTGCACGAGCCGATCCACCCCACGGTGGTCATGTCCAACCACGTGCACGTCTACGTCTCCCAGGCCCACAAGGGCGAACTGGTCATGGGCGCCGGCGTCGACTCCTACAACGGCTACGGCCAGCGCGGGTCCTTCCACGTGATCGAGCACCAGATGGCAGCGGCCGTCGAGCTGTTCCCCATCTTCGCCCGGGCGCATGTGCTGCGGACCTGGGGCGGGATCGTGGACACCACGCTGGACGCCTCGCCCATCGTGGGCACCACACCGGTGGACAACATGTTCGTCAACTGCGGCTGGGGGACCGGCGGGTTCAAGGGCACCCCGGCTGCCGGGCTCACTTTCGCACACACCATCGCCACGGGCACCCCGCACAAGCTGAACAAGCCCTTTGCGCTGGAACGCTTCGAAACCGGCGCCCTGATCGACGAACACGGCGCAGCCGCCGTGGCCCACTAGAAGAGAGTCCGGACATGCTCCTCATTTCATGCCCCAACTGCGGCTCGCGCGACGAGACCGAGTTCCACTACGGCGGCCAGGCCCACGTGCCCTACCCGGAAAACCCGAACGAGCTGAATGATCGCGAATGGGCCGAGTTCCTGTTCTACCGCGAGAACACCAAGGGCATCTTCGCCGAACGCTGGCTGCACAGCACCGGCTGCCGCCAGTGGTTCAACATGCTCCGTGACACGGTCACGTACGACATCCAGGCCGTTTACCCGATGGGCACGCCGCGGCCGGCCCCCAGCACTTCCCCCGATGCCCTATCAGTTGGTGTCCCTATCGGGGCCCGGAAGCAACCACAACTGATAGAGCAACCGGCCTCCGACAGCACCACCGCCCCCAGCACCGCCCCGGAAGGAGCAACCAAGTGACTTCCCAGAACGCCCGCCTCGCCGCCGGCGGACGCATCGACCGCAGCATCTCCTGGCGTTTCACCGTGGACGGCCAGGAATACACCGGCCACCCGGGTGACACGCTCGCCTCGGCCCTGCTCGCCAACGGCCGGATCGCCGTCGGCAATTCCCTCTACGAGGACCGGCCCCGGGGCATCCTGGCCGCCGGCGTGGAGGAACCCAACGCGCTGGTCCGGATCGAGCCGCGCTTCCCCGGCCACGTCGCCGAATCCATGCTCCCCGCCACCACTGTCACCCTGGTGGACGGCCTGAAGGCAGGCCTGCTGAACGGCCTGGGCCGGCTGGACCCGGAGGATGACCGCGCCGAGTACGACAAGAAATACGTCCACACGGACGTCCTGGTGGTCGGCGGCGGCCCCGCAGGCCTGGCCGCGGCCCGCGAGGCCGTGCGCACCGGAGCCCGTGTGATCCTCATGGACGACCAGCCCGAACTGGGCGGCTCGCTCCTCTCCGGATCCACGGCACCCGGCCTGGCCGAGACCATCGAGGGCAAGCCCGCCCTGGAGTGGGTGGCGGACGTCGAGGCCGAGCTCGTCTCCGCGGCCGAATGCACGGTCCTGAACCGCACCACGGCCTTCGGCGCCTACGACGCCAACTACGTCATCGCCGTCCAGAACCGCACCGACCACCTGTCCAGCCCGGCAGCCCCCGGCGTCTCCCGGCAGCGGATTTGGCACATCCGTGCCAACCAGGTTGTCCTGGCTCCGGGCGCCCACGAACGCCCGCTTGTCTTCGAGAACAACGACCGCCCCGGCATCATGCTCGCCTCGGCCGTCCGCAGCTACCTCAACCGCTACGCCGTCGCCGCCGGCCAGCGCGTGGTCATCGGCACCACCAACGACACCGCCTACGCCCTGGCCGCGGACCTGCGCGCCGCCGGCGTGAAGGTCGCGGCCGTCGTCGACGCCCGTCCCCGCCTCACCCCGGTGGCTGCTGCCGCCGTCGAAGCGGGCACCCGCGTGCTGATCGGCAGCGCGGTTGCCGACACCGCGGCCTCCGCGTCCGGCGCGGCCGGAACAAACACCGGCCGGCTGAGCTCCGTCACCGTCCGCAGCATCAGCGACGACGGCGAACTCACCTCAGGCATCGAAGAGATCGCCTGCGACCTGCTGGCAGTCTCCGGCGGCTGGAGCCCGCTGGTGCACCTGCACTCGCAGCGGCAGGGCAAGCTGCGCTGGGACGAGGACCTGGCGGCCTTCGTGCCGAGCACCGTGGTCCCGAACCAGCAGGTGGTCGGCTCGGGCCGCGGCAGCTTCGAACTCGACGATTGCCTCGCCGAAGGCATCTCCGCCGGAGCGTCGGCTGCGATCGCCGCGGGCTTCGAATCCGCCGTCGAGCCGGCCGTGATCGGCGAGCCGAAAGCATCCGGTCCCACCCGCCAGCTGTGGCTGGTCCCCGGGCAGGCCGGCACGCCGGATGACTGGCACCACCACTTCGTCGACTTCCAGCGCGACCAGTCCGTGGCCGACGTCCTCCGGTCCACCGGGGCCGGGATGCGGTCCGTGGAGCACATCAAGCGCTACACCTCCATCAGCACCGCGAACGATCAGGGCAAGACCTCCGGCGTCAACGCGATAGGCGTCATCGCCGCCGCGCTCCGGCAGGCCGGCGAAGCGTCCCGCGGCATCGGCGACATCGGCACCACTACCTACCGGGCGCCGTTCACCCCCGTGGCGTTCGCGGCACTCGCCGGACGCCAGCGCGGCGAACTGTTCGACCCCGCCCGCGTCACCTCCATCCACCCGTGGCACGTCGCACAGGGCGCACTGTTCGAAGATGTGGGGCAGTGGAAGCGGCCCTGGTACTACCCGCAGTCCGGCGAGGACATGGACACCGCCGTGCTGCGCGAATGCGCCGCCGTCCGCGAATCAGTGGGCTTCATGGACGCCACCACCCTCGGCAAGATCGAAATCCGGGGCAAGGACGCCGGCGAATTCCTCAACCGGATCTACACCAACGCGTTCAAGAAGCTCGCACCGGGCTCTGCCCGCTACGGCGTCATGTGCATGGCGGACGGCATGATTTTCGACGACGGCGTGACCCTCCGTCTCGATGAGGACCGGTTCTTCATGACCACCACCACCGGCGGCGCCGCGAAGGTTCTGGACTGGCTGGAGGAATGGCTGCAGACCGAATGGCCCGAGCTGGACGTGCACTGCACCTCGGTGACCGAACAGTGGAGCACCATCGCCGTCGTCGGGCCCAAATCCCGCGCGGTGATCGCCAAGGTGGCACCCGAACTCGCCGCCAACGGCGGACTCGACGCCGAAGCTTTCCCGTTCATGACCTTCCGCGAAACCACCCTCGCCTCCGGCGTGAAAGCCCGGATCTGCCGCATCTCGTTCTCCGGCGAACTGGCCTACGAGATCAACGTGCCGTCCTGGTACGGGCTGAACACCTGGGAAGCCGTGGCCGCCGCCGGGGCCGAGTTCGACATCACCCCGTACGGCACCGAAACCATGCACGTGCTCCGGGCCGAGAAGGGCTACCCGATCGTCGGGCAGGACACCGACGGCACGGTCACCCCGCAGGACGCCGGCATGGAATGGGTGGTCTCGAAGGTCAAAGACTTCGTCGGCAAGCGGTCCTACGCCAGGGCCGACGCCCGGCGCGAGGACCGCAAGCACCTGGTCAGCGTCCTGCCCGTGGACGGGTCGCTCCGGCTGCCGGAAGGGACCCAGCTGGTGGAGAAGGGGATCACCACGAACCCCGCCTACGGCCCCGTCCCCATGGAGGGCTTTGTGACCTCCAGCTACCACTCCGCCGCCCTGGGCAGGTCCTTCGCCCTGGCTCTGATCAAGAACGGCCGCAACCGCATCGGCGAGACCCTCGTGGCCGCCGCCGGCGACCAGCTGGTTGATGTCGTCGTCGCCGAAACCGTACTTTTTGACCCCGAAGGGACCCGCAAAGATGGCTAATACCGCAGCATTCGCAGACATCAATGGACTCCGGGAAATCCGCCGCAGCCCGGCCTCCCACCTGGCCCGGGCACTCGAAGCCGGCTCCATGCCAGGGACGGTCGTCCTGAAAGAGGGCGCATTCCAGACCATGGCCGGGGTCCGGGTGGACCCGCGATCCGAGGAAGGCGCCCGGATCGCCTCCGTGGCCGGCGGCCTGCCGGCCCGCTGCGGCGACGTCAGCGGCAGGGACGGCGTGAGCGTCCTGTGGCTGGGCCCGTCCGAGTTCCTGGTGGTGGCCGCGGAAGAGGCCCACGACTCCCTGGGCGGGGACCTCATCGGCTCCCTCACGGCCGCCCTGGGCGACGCCCCGGGCCAGGTGGTGGACCTCTCCGCCAACCGCACCACGTTCGACCTCTCCGGCCCGCGGGCCCGCGCCGTGCTGGAAAAGGGCTGCGCCCTGGACCTGCACCCGCGCAGCTTCACGCCGGGGACGGCCCTGACCACGGAGGTGGGCAACATCCCGGTCACCCTGCTGAAGACCGGTGAGGACAGCTTCCGGCTGTTCCCCCGGGCCTCGTTCGCGGACTTCCTGGGGCGCTGGCTCCTGGACGCCATGAGGGAGTTCGCTTCCCCCGAGGTGCCCTGATGGCGCTCAGCGCGCTGGACCTGTTCTCCGTTGGCATCGGGCCGTCGTCGTCGCACACGGTCGGCCCGATGCGGGCAGCGAAGCTGTTCGCCGACGGGCTCAAAGGTGACGGCCACCTGAGCTCAACCGCGCGGGTCCAGGCCGAACTGTTCGGATCTCTCGGAGCCACCGGCCGCGGCCACGGCTCCGACAAGGCCGTGGTGCTGGGCCTGCAGGGCCTGGACCCCGAAACGGTGGACACCTCCACCGCCGACGACCAGGTGGCCGCGGCCGCGCTCGACGCCGAACTCCGGATCGGCGGGCACCACCGGGTGGACTTCAACTGGGACGAGGACGTGGTGCTGCACCGCCGCAAGTCCCTGCCCGCCCACCCCAACGGCATGACCTTCCGGGCCCTGGACCACGCCGGCGCCGTGCTCAGCGAACGGAGCTTCTACTCGATCGGGGGCGGCTTCGTTGTCGACGGCGATGCCGACGGCGGCGACCGGGTGGTGGCAGACGCCACCGTCCTGCCCTACCCGTTCACCACCGCCGACGAAATGCTGGCCATCTGCCGCCGCGAAGGGATGTCCATCTCGGACGTCATGCTCGCCAACGAACTCGTGTGGCGCAGCGAAGCGGAACTCCGGGAAGAGCTGCTGAAACTCTGGGCCGTCATGCGCGAATGCGTGGACAACGGCTGCGCCGCGGAAGGGATCCTGCCCGGTGGCCTCAACGTGAGGCGGCGGGCGCCGTCGTTGTTCCGCACCCTGACCGCGAACACCGGCGTCACCGATCCGCTCCGGGCCATGGAGTGGGTGAACCTCTTCGCGCTCGCCGTCAACGAGGAAAACGCCGCCGGCGGGCGCATCGTCACCGCCCCCACCAACGGTGCGGCCGGCATCGTGCCGGCCGTGCTGCACTACTACGTCAAGTTCGTTCCGGGAGCCGACGACGACGGTGTGGTCCGCTTCCTGCTGGCGGCGGCCGCCGTCGGAATCCTCTTCAAGATCAACGCCTCCATCTCCGGCGCGGAAGTGGGCTGCCAGGGCGAGGTGGGCTCTGCCTGCTCCATGGCGGCCGCCGGGCTGTGCGAGGTCATGGGCGGCACCCCCGAACAGGTGGAGAACGCCGCCGAGGTGGGGATCGAACACAACCTTGGGCTGACCTGCGATCCCGTGGGCGGCCTGGTGCAGATCCCCTGCATCGAACGGAACGCGATCGCCAGCGTCAAGGCCATCAACGCCGCGCGGCTGGCGCTGCACGGCGACGGGAGCCACAAGGTGTCGCTGGACAAAGCCATCAAAACCATGCGTGAGACAGGAGCGGACATGAAGACCAAGTACAAGGAGACCTCCCGCGGGGGCCTCGCCGTGAACGTGATTGAGTGCTGAGCCATGACTGCCATCGAGACTGAAACCTCGTCCCTTCCGCAGCCGGCGACCACCGTGGAGCATGTCCTCACTTTGGACTGCCGGGAGTCACCGGGCATCGTCCACGCCGTCTCCGGCTTCCTGCTGGAACACGGCTGCGACATCATCGACAACCAGCAGTTCGGCGAACGCTCCGAAGGGCACTTCTTCATGCGCGTGCACTTTGCGTCCGACGGCGATGCCTCCACCGCGGACACCCTGCGGGCCGCTTTCGGCCCGGTGGCGGACCGCTTCGGGATGAGCTGGCGGCTGGAGCCGCACGGCTCCAAGCGCCGCGTGCTGATCATGGTGTCGAAGTTCGGCCACTGCCTGAACGACCTGCTGTTCCGCGCCAGGATCGGCGAACTGCCGGTGGACGTGGTGGCCGTGGTCTCCAACCACACGGACCACCAGGCGCTCGTGGAATGGCACGGCATCCCGTTCTTCCACGTGCCCGTCACCGCCGCCACCAAGCCCGAGGCCGAGGCCCGGCTGCTGGAACTGGTGGACGAGTTCGACGTCGAACTCGTGGTGCTGGCCCGCTACATGCAGGTCCTCAGCGACGGGCTGACCCGCAAGCTGGACGGCCGCGCCATCAACATCCACCACTCGTTCCTGCCCAGCTTCAAGGGCGCCAAGCCGTACCACCAGGCCTACGCCCGCGGTGTGAAGACGGTGGGCGCCACCGCACACTACGTCAACGGTGAGCTGGACGAGGGGCCCATCATCGCCCAGCAGGTGGTGGAGGTGGACCACACCTACGGCCCGGAAGACCTCGTGGCCGCCGGCCGCGACACCGAGTGCAAGGCCCTCAGCAACGCCGTGCGCTGGCACTGCGAGGGCCGGGTGATCCTGCGCGGCAACCGGACAGTGGTGCTCCGCTAACCCCTTGTGCCGGGACGCTCTCTCACCTCCTTGGGGGAAGCGGGAGAGCGTCCCTTCCCTCAGGGCTACGGGGCTCTGGGCTACAGGGCGGCCAGCCGGGTGGCCAGGTGCAGCGCCGCGAGCCGGCCCGTGCCGCGCGGATCTCCGCCGCACAACTCAAAAATCCGCTGCAGCCGGTGATGCATCGACTGCCGCTCCACATGCAGCTCCCTGGCGGCCTGCGCCGTGTTGCAGCCGGAGTCGAGCCAGGTTGCCAGCGTCGTCAGCAGCTGGGAGTTCCGCCGCTCGTCGTGCTCCAGCACTGCGCCCAGCTGCTGGCGGACGTAATCCCGCCGTGCCCCCTGGTCCAGGTGCTGCGCGGCCAACCGCTCCACGGCGAGCTCTTCGACATCGACCACCACGCCGGCCGCGTCCGACGCCGGCCGTTGCGCCGCCCGGGCCGATCCGTGCCCGGCGAGGTCCAGGGCACACCTGGCCTCGGTGAGCGACCACGGTGCGTTCTCGATCCCGGCGGCAAGGGGTCCCACCGCGGTCATGGTTCCGGGCTCGACCGGCAGATCGCGGAGGGCCGCGACCAGCTCGGCGCGTGCCGAGGCTTCCCGGTCCGCAGGAAGAACGGCGAGGGCGAGCAGTTCCGAATTGTCCACGTAGCTGGCGCTCTGCTGGGCCGACCTCTTCAGGACCTTGTCCATCGCGGCCCGCAACGGCTGCGACGTGGAGGTCCGGATGACCACCGTTACCAGCGTTGCCGAGGCTGGAATCCCGGCGGCGGGAGCGAGCTGCTGGAGCCGCCAGGGCTGGGTGCCGGAGCTGACCGCGCGCAGCAGGGCGGTGCCGGCCACCTCCTTCAGCCCGGGCGGCATCCGCTGCAGCAGCGCCAGCGACAGGATGTCAACGCATCGTCCGCCCGCAACGCGCGCCAGGTTCACGTCGCCCCGCGGGGGCACGCTGATGGCCAGTCTCGCCGAGGGCACGCCGCGTACCGGGACATCGATGTTAATCACCGCGCCGGCAGGTACCGTGCCGGCGGGTTCCGGCCCGGCAGCCGGCCCGTCTTCGGATCCGGGCCCCGCCGGCTGAAGGGAATTGTCCCCGGCCGGCGACGCGCTGCCCAGCGTCACACCGGACACCGTGGAGAGCTCGAGCCCGGCGTCAAGGATCCCGGCCAGCACGGCAAGAATCTGGTCCAGGCTGCTGCCATGGGCCAGTTCCACCGCCATGGCGTGGCTGGCCTCGTCGGCGCGGCGCAGGTGCGCCACCGATTCGCTGACCAGCACTGAATTGATGGCCTGCATGATGCCCACGAAGGGCGCCACTTTTCGGAGCTCAATGAGGGGCAGCCCCGCTTCCTCCGCGGCCTGGATCATCGACGACGGAAGTGAGGCCAGGGTCTGCCCGGTTTCCACGGCCAGGGCGCCGACGCCCCGCTCGGCTAGCTGGCGGACGTAGTCCACGCGGCGCGCGTCCGAAGCCGAAACCAGGGCATCGCCGCCGGTGAGGAGGAGTTCCCCGCCGCTGAGCAACGGCGCAATGTCCAGGACCTCACTCGAATGGACCCACCGCAGCTGCGTATCCTCGGCTGCGGCCGCCCCTGCACGGATCACGGGATCGGCGGCGGTGAGGGTGGGATGTTTCAGCACCTCAGTGAGCAGTATTGGCATGACGCTCCGTAATGCAAATGGCTGTTTTGATGTACACATCGTATCTTGTTGGATGTGGCCTGGGACACATAATCTGGCGGTATCCCCCTTCCCCCTACGGAGGCCCCCATGCACACCCACTCCACTGCAGCCCCCGCCGGCACAGTGCCGGCAGCCGACAATGACGTCGAAGCCTGGCTACAGCCCATCCCGGAATCCCAGCGGACCAGGAAAGTCTCCGGACAGTTCTGGATCTGGGCCGGCGCCAACCTGGCGCCCATCAACTGGGTCCTCGGCGCCCTCGGCATCCACCTCGGGCTCGGCTTCGCCGACACCGTCACTGTCCTCGTCCTGGGCAACCTGATCGGGATGCTGCTGTTCGGCTGCTTTGTCCTGCTCGGCCAGAAGACCGGCGCCACCGGCATGGTCCTGGCCCGCGCAGCCTTCGGGCGTCGCGGAAACTACCTGCCGGCCGCCATCCAGGCGCTGCTGGTGATCGGCTGGTGCGCCGTCAACACCTGGATCATCCTGGACCTGGTCATGGCCCTGTTCGGAACCCTCGGATGGGTTGACCCCACGGCCCACAACTACGGCTGGAAGATCGGCGTCGCCACCACCATCATGGCGGCCCAGGTGGCCATCGCGTGGTTCGGCTACAAGGCCATTGCCGCCTTCGAAAAGTGGACCGTGCCGCCGACCATCATCATCCTCGCGGTCATGTCCGCAGTCGCCTGGTTCGGAATCAAGATCGACTGGGGCTACGCCGGGCCCGCCGGCAACATCCTCCAGGGCTCCGAACGGATCGCCGCCATGAGCGCCGTCATGACCGCGATCGGCATCGGCTGGGGCATCACGTGGTTCACCTACGCCGCCGACTACTCACGCTTCGTCAGCACCGAAGTGCCCAAGCGCAAGGTCTACCTGGCCTCGGTCCTGGGCCAGTTCATCCCAGTCGTCTGGCTCGGCATTCTCGGCGCCAGCCTGGCCACGAACAGCGGCGAGATCGATCCCGGAAAGCTCATCGTGCAGAACTTCGGCGTCATGGCCCTGCCGGTGCTCCTCCTGGTCCTGCACGGCCCCATCGCCACCAACATCCTGAACATCTACACCTTCTCCGTCGCCACCCAGGCCCTCGACATCACCATCAGCCGGCGCAAGCTGAACCTGTTCGTCGGAGTCTTCTCGCTCGCCGCCGTCGTCTTCTTCATCTTTCAGGAGGACTTCGCCGCCGTCCTGGACGCGTGGCTGATCGGCCTCGTGGCCTGGGTGGCAGCGTGGGGCGGCGTCATGCTGGTGCACTACTTCTGGATCGAGAAGCGCTGGCCGGGCGAGCCCGCACGGCTGTTCGACCCCGTGGGCACCAAGCGCCTCCCCGGCGTCAACTGGGCCGGCGTCGTCTCCCTGCTGGTCGGCATTTTCGCCACCTGGCTGTTCATGTACGGGCTGGTCCCGGTGATGCAGGGCCCCATCGCCGTGGCCCTGGGCGGCTGGGACCTGTCCTGGCTCGCTGGCGGCCTCAGCAGCGCCGCCTGCTACGCGGTCCTTGGGCCCCGGGTGCACCGCAGGTTTCTGGCCGGCACCGGATCGCAGCCCGTCCCTGCAGCCGTTTCCGAGGCAGTAGCACTGCCGTCCACAACCACTGCCGCCCTCTAGAGAGGAACGGACCATGGAATTCTCCGCCTTCGCAGACTCCGCCCATCCCATCACCTGGCCCGAAGGGTACGGGGCAGCCGCCTCCTTCACGTTCGACGTTGACGCCGAGTCATGCACCATCGCCCATGACCCCGCCAGCACCCGCCGGATGTCCCTCATGACGCACCAGTCCTATGGCCCCAAGGTCGCGGTCCCCAGGCTGCTGCAGATCCTCGAGCGGCAGGACATCCGGGCCACGTTCTTCATCCCGGGCTTCACCGCGGAAAGCTACCCCGACGTCGTCCGCCGGATCGTGGACGGCGGCCATGAGATCGCCCACCACGGCTACCTGCACGAACCCATGCAGGGCATCGACGCCGCCACCGAGGCACGCTACATCGACCGGGGGCTGGAGGCGCTGGCCAAGGTGGCGGGCGTCCGGCCTGTGGGCTACCGCGCCCCCTGGTGGGAACTGAACTGGCACTCGCCGGCCCTGCTCGCGGACCGGGGCTTCCTCTACGATTCAAGCCTGCTCGACGGCGACGCCCCCTACCGCTTCAGCGTCGCTGACGGCGACCCTCGGGACCTGGTCGAAATCCCGGTCGACTGGGCACTGGACGACTGGGAGCAGTACGCCTTCTATCCCGGCGTGACCGGCAGCGGCGTCATTGAAAGCCCCGCCAAGGTGCTGGAGATGTGGACGCTCGAGGCAGAGGCACACCATGCGGCCGGGAGCTGCTTCGTGCTGACGAACCACCCGTTCATCTCCGGCAGGCCCTCCAAGGCGGTGGCGCTGGAACAGCTGATCAGCCGGGTCAAGGCCATGGACGGGATGTGGGTGACCACGCTGGCCAAAGTCGCCGAGCACACCCGGGACACCGTGGCCGAAGTCCACAGCCACGCCCGCATCGAGGTTCCGGCCTTCCCCGACGCCGGCGCCCGCTTCACTCCGTCCCGCATCTCCCAGACGCAGGTCCGGCAGTCAGAGCTGGCCGCCGGGCAGCTCTGATCCCGCCCCAAGGCATCGCTCTCACTAGTTACACAAAAAACCGGAATGCTCCCTCACCATGTGAGGGAGCATTCCGGTTTTTGTTGCGAAAGATGCGCGAAGGTTAGACGCCGAGCTCTTCCTTCAGAGCCTGGACGTGGCCCTGGGCCTTGACCTGGTAGCGGGCCAGGCGGACCTTGCCCTGGGGATCCAGCACCACGGTGGAGCGGACGATGCCCTCGCGGACCTCGCCGTCCACAAGCTTCTCGCCCCAGGCGCCGTAGGCCAGCGCCACGGCGTGGTCCTCGTCGGCGAGCAGCGGGAAGGTCAGTGCGAAGTCGCCGGTGAAGTGTGCCAGCTTCTCCGGGGCGTCGGGCGAGACGCCCAGGACCTCGTAGCCGGAGCCCTGGAGCGTGGCCAGGTTGTCGCGGAAATCGCAGGCCTCGGTGGTGCAGCCGGGGGTGGCGGCCTCGGGGTAAAAGTACACGATGACGTTCTTGCCGCGGTAGTCGGCCAGCGAGGTCTGCTTGCCTTCGGCGTCCCGCAGGGTGAAGTCCGGCGCCTGGGTTCCAGGCTGGAGCTTGTTGGTCAGGTTGGGGCTCATGGCATTCCTTCGGATGGATCTGGGTCAAACAAAAACATGTCAGACAAAATCTGGTCAGGCAAAAAATGCGCGTCGAATAAGGACTCAGTCGAGCAAACTAGGGCTGAACTTGATAACAGCGGGCCTAGATGCAGTATTCCGCCGGGCCGCGGACTGTTGCCGCGGGGCCGGGGATGAACCGGTAGCCGCCGCCGCGCACGGTGGCGATCGCGTGCCGGCCGCCGCGCAGCTTCCGCCGCACCCTGCCCACATAAACGTCGATGGATCGGGTGGCCGCGCCCGGGCTGTCGAACGATTCCAGGAACAGCCGCAGCTCCTCCCGATCAATGGCGCGCGAGCAGTTTTCCACGAGGTAGCGCAGCAGCTTGAATTCGACGCCGGTCAGCGCCACCCGCTCCCCGTCCAGCAGCACCTCGCCGGCGGCGAGGTCGACGGCCACCCGGCTCACCGGCCCGGCCGACGGCGGCAGGGGGGAGGCGCCGTCGTCGTCCGTGTACGGGGAGTCCTCCGTGGAGGACGACGACGGCGCGGGAGTGCCGCCGTCGGAACCGGCCGGTGCCCCCTCCCCAGGGGGCGTGCCGGCCGGTGACATCCCGACGTCGGACGTTGCAGCTCCGGCGGCAGGCCAGTGGACTTCCGCCTCCGGAGCAATCTTCAGGGCGCGCGCCAGCACGAGTTCGGCGGCGCGGGCCAGTACGGCTTCATCGAGTTCCTGCCCAGCCCCGAGGTTTACCCAAACGGCCAGGCCCCGGGCTTTCAACGACGGCGCTTTCAACGACGGCGCCTTCAACGACGGCGCCTGACGCGACGGCGCACTCCGAGCCACCCCCGGAGCCGGCGCGCACCGCATCCTCGGGGCGGGCGTATGGGCGTGGACAGCCATGGCGGTGCGCCTCAGACGCCGCCGCGGCGGATCAGCTTGCCGCCGGGGGTCTGGCCGTCCACCACGTTGCCGCGCAGGTAGGTGCGGCGGACGACGCCGGAGAGGGCCTTGCCGTCGTACGGGGTGATGGGGTTCTTGTGCTTGAGCTTGGAGACGTCCACCACGAACGCGTCGTCCGGCGCGAAGACGGAGAAGTCGGCGTCGTACCCGAGCGCCAGCTGTCCCTTGTTGGAGAGGCGGGCCAGGGCGGCCGGCTTCTCCGCCATCCAGGACACCACCTGCTCCAGGGGGATGCCGCGGTGCCGTGCTTCGGTCCAGATCAGGGACAGGCCCAGCTGGAGCGAGGAGACGCCGCCCCAGGCCACGGCGAAGTCGCCGTTTTCCAGGTCCTTCAGGTCAAGCGTCGACGGCGAGTGGTCCGAGACGATGCAGTCGATGGTGCCGTCCTGCAGGCCCTGCCACAGAAGCTCGCGGTTGGAGGCCTCGCGGATGGGCGGGCAGCACTTGTAGGCGGTGGCGCCGTTGGGGATTTCCTCGGCCATGAGCGTGAGGTAGTGCGGGCACGTCTCCACGGTGAGGTGGACGCCGTCGCGCTTGGCCGAGGCGATCATGGGCAGCGCGTCCGAGGAGGACAGGTGCAGGATGTGGGCGCGGGCGCCGGTCCAGCGGGCCCGCTCAATGACCTCGGCGATGGCCTTGTTTTCGGCGCCGCGGGGGCGGGAGGCCAGGAACGTCGCGTACTTGTCCCCGCCCGGATGGGGCGCGTGGTCGATCGCGTGCGAGTCCTCGGCGTGGACGATCATGAGCGAGTCGAAGGACTTGAGCTCGGCCATGTCCTCCTCCATCTCGTCCGCTTCCAGGTGCGGGAACTCGTCCACGCCTGAGTGCAGCAGGAAGCACTTGAAGCCGAACACGCCTTCGTCGTGCAGCGGGCGGAGGTCCGCCTTGTTGCCGGGCACGGCGCCGCCCCAGAACCCGACGTCAACGAACGCCTGGTCCTCGGCCACCTCGCGCTTGAGCTTGAGGCCTTCCACGTTGGTGGTGGGCGGGATGGAGTTCAGCGGCATGTCGATGATGGTGGTCACGCCGCCGGCTGCGGCGGCGCGGGTGGCGGACGCGAAGCCCTCCCATTCGGTGCGGCCGGGCTCGTTGACGTGGACGTGGGTGTCCACGAGGCCGGGAAGGAGGGTCTCGTCGTCGGCGAGCTCGATCACTTCGGCGCCGGAAAGGCCGTTGCCGAGCGGTTCGATCGCGACGATCTTGCCGCCGCGCACACCCACTTCACGGGCCGCGATGCCGGCGGTGGTGAGGATGCGCCGGCCCCGGATGACCAGGTCAAAGGTTTCTTCAGACATTCAGGGGCTCCTTTGTGCGGGCACTGTTGGCTGGCGGGGTGCAATCGGCCGCGGCGGCCGCCGTTTCCGCCAGCTCCAGGCCGATGTTCTTTCCCAGTTGTTCAAGCAGGGACGCCGCTTCGGCTATACATATATCTACCTTGGCCTCCAGCGCGGTCAGCGGGTAGACCTGCCGGAAACCGGAATCCTTTTGCTGTTCGGGCGTGAGCGTGGTGCGGCCGCAGACGGCCATCACGGCGACCCCGGCCAGCGCCGCCGCGCGGGCCACGCCCATGGGCGTCTTGCCCAGCAGGCTCTGCTCGTCGAGGCTGCCTTCGCCGGTGATCACCAGGTCGGCGCCGGCCAGCCGGTCCGCCAGCTCGGTGAATTCCAGCACGACGTCGATGCCCGGGCGGCGGGTCGCGGCCAGTACGGCGATGGCTGCGTAACCGACGCCGCCGGCAGCTCCGGCGCCCGGAGCGTCCGCGGCTTTCAGCGCCCGCGGCCCGATTTCGTCCGCGAGGACGTGCACGAAGTTGGCCAAAGCGCCGTCCAGGGCTGCCACGTCCGCCGGGGTGGCGCCCTTCTGCGGGCCGAAGATGGCGGCGGCGCCTTCGGGGCCGAGCAGCGGGTTGTCGACGTCGCTAGCGAGGATGAAACGGGTCTCGTCCAGGCGGGAGTCGAAGCCGGAGAAGTCGATGCTGGCCAGGTCGGCCAGGGCGGCGCCGCCGGGCGGCAGTTCGTTGCCGGCGGCGTCGAACAGGATGGCGCCGAGGCCCTGCAGGACTCCCGCGCCGCCGTCGGTGTTGGCACTGCCGCCGACGCCCAGGATGATCTGCCGGCAGCCGGCGTCGAGCGCGGCCCGGATCAGTTCGCCGGTGCCCAGGCTCGTGGCCGCCTTCGCGGTAGCGGAGTCCGGTCCGCCGGTCCCGCCGGCGCCGGGCAGGACGGCGGCGGTCTGTCCCGCGGCGGTCTGGCCGGCGCCGGGCAGGACGGCGAGCCCGGAGGCTGCGGCCATTTCGATGACCGCCTCCCGCCCGCGGACCGCAAACTCGGCCGTCAGCGGCCGCCCGGTGGGGCCGCTGACCACGGCGCTGCGGCGGGTGAAGCCGGAGCCGACGGCGGCATCCAAGGTGCCTTCACCGCCGTCGGCCACGGGAATCCGCAGAACCTCAAGGGGGTCCGGCCCCGCGGTGCGGAAGCCGGCGTGCAGCCCCTCCTCAAGGTGCCGGGCGACGTCCGGGGCGGAGAGCGAGCCCTTGAACTTGTCCGGCGCGATCACAATGCGCATTGCTGTGCCTGTCTTTTAGTGTTGAGCGCTGCAGCTTTACGGCTGCAGGGCCAGGATGGCGGTGGGAGCGTCGGCTGCGGTGGCGGCCAGCTCCTCGAATTCGTTCACGGCATTGATTTCCAGGCCCATGGAGATGTTGGTGATTTTTTCCAGGATCACTTCAACCACCACGGGAACCTGGAACTCGCCCACGAGCGCCTTGGCCTTGTCGAACGCGGCAGCCATGTCGTTGGGGTCCTCCACCCGGATGGCCTTGCAGCCCAGGCCCTCGGCCACCTTGATGTGGTCCACGCCGTAGCCGTTGGTCTCGGGGGAGTTGATGTTTTCGAACGCCAGGGACACGTTCTGCTCCATCTTGAACCCGCGCTGCGACTGGCGGATCAGGCCCAGGTAGGAGTTGTTCACCACCACGTGGATGTATGGCAGGTTGAACTGCGCGCCCACGGCCAGCTCTTCGATCATGAACTGGAAGTCGTAGTCGCCGGACAGGGCAACAACGGTCTCGTCCGGCTTGCCGCGCACCACGCCCAGCGCTGCCGGTGCGGTCCAGCCCAGGGGTCCGGCCTGGCCGGCGTTGATCCACTTGCGCGGGCCGAAGACGTGCAGCATCTGGGCGCCGGCGATCTGGGACAGGCCGATGGTGGACACGTAGGTGGTGTCCTTGCCGAACGCCTTGTTCATCTCCTCGTACACGCGCTGCGGCTTGATGGGGATGTTGTCGAAGTGCGTCTTGCGGTGCAGGGTGGCCTTGCGCTCGGCGCACTCGGCAACCCAGGCGGAGTAGTCCGGCAGGGTCTTGGCGTCGCGGCGCTCGCGGGCCAGTGCCAGAAGCCCGTCCAGGGCGGCGCCGGCGTCGGAGGCGATGCCGAAGTCCGGGGAGAACACGCGGCCGATCTGCGTGGGCTCGATGTCGACGTGGACGAACTTGCGGCCGGCGGTGTAGATGTCCAGGCCGCCGGTGTGGCGGTTGGCCCAGCGGTTGCCGATGCCGATCACGAAGTCGCTGCGCAGGTAGTTCTCGTTGCCGTAGCGGTGCGAGGTCTGCAGGCCCACCATGCCGGCCATCAGCGGGTGGTCGTCCGCGATGGCGCCCCAGCCCATCAGGGTGGGGATGACCGGAACGTTCAGCAGTTCGGCCAGCTCCACCAGCTGCGCGGAGGCGCCGGCGTTGATGATGCCGCCGCCGGCCACGATCAGCGGGCGTTCGCCTGCGGTCAGCATGTCCAGGGCCTTCTCCAGCTGCTTGCGGCTGGCCTTGGGCTTCTCGACGGGCAGGGGCTCGTAGGTGTCGATGTCGAACTCGATCTCGGCCATCTGCACGTCGATCGGCAGGTCCAGCAGCACGGGGCCGGGGCGGCCGGAGCGCATCAGCTGGAACGCCTTCTGGAAGGCGCCCGGAACCTGGCCCGGCTCCAGGATGGTCATGGCCATCTTGGTGACCGGCTTGGCGATGGACTCGATGTCCACGGCCTGGAAGTCTTCCTTGTGCAGCTTGGCTACGGGGGCCTGGCCGGTGATGCAGAGCATGGGGATGGAATCGGCCCACGCGGCGTACAGGCCGGTGATCATGTCGGTGCCGGCGGGGCCGGACGTGCCGATGCAGATCCCGATGTTGCCGTCCGCGGCGCGGCTGTAGCCGTCAGCCATGTGGCTGGCACCTTCCACGTGGCGGGCCAGGGTGTGGCGGATGCCGCCGTGGGCCCGCATTGCCGAGTAGAACGGGTTGATTGCCGCGCCTGGCAGGCCGAACGCCTCGGTGGCGCCCTCCTTCTCCAGGATGGCGACGGCTGCGTCTACGGTGCGCATCTTCGTCATGGTGTGCTCCTTGAAAGCTTTGGGGTGCCCTTTACGGGCTGAATTTTGGGTATGTTTTTGGGTGTACCGGGGGAGCCGCCGTCGTTCATGTACGACGGCGGATCTCCGGTTTTGCTTGTTGTCCGGCTACTGCCGGAGGTGCTTTACTTCCGCCCGGGTTACTTCCGGCCAGAGAGCTGGAGGACCTGCTTGAAGAGGCCCGAGTGGTCCAGGCCGCCGTCGCCCTGGTTGACGGTGGCGGCCACAAGCTGTGCGGCGACGGCGCCGAGCGGGAGGGCGACGTTGGCTTCGCGGGCGGCGGAGGTGACGATGCCCAGGTCCTTGTGGTGGAGGGCCAGGCGGAAGCCAGGGTCGAAGTTGCGGTCGAGCATCTTCTGGCCCTTCTGGTCCAGGACCTTGGAGCCGGCCAGGCCGCCGCCCAGGACCTTGAGGGCGGCGTCGGTGTCCACGCCGTAGGCCTCGAGGAACGCGATGGCCTCGCCGAGGACCTCGATGTTGACCGCGACGATCAGCTGGTTGGCGGCCTTGACGGTCTGGCCGGAGCCCGACGGGCCGACGTGGACGATGGTCTTGCCGACGGCGTTGAGGACGTCCTGTGCGGCCTCAAAGTCGGCCGCGTCGCCGCCCACCATGATGGAGAGGGCTGCGTCGATGGCGCCCTGTTCGCCGCCGGAGACCGGTGCGTCGAGGGGGCGGATGCCTGCTGCGCGGGCGTCGTCGGAGAGGCGCTTGGCGACGTCCGGGCGGATGCTGCTGGCGTCGATCCAGAGGGTGCCCTGCTTCGCGTTGGCGAAGATGCCGTCGGCGCCGCTGACGACGCCCTCAACATCGGGGGAGTCCGGCACCATGGTGAGGACGACGTCGGCGTCCTTGACGGCGTCAGCGATGCTCGTGGCGCCCTTGCCGCCTTCGGAGACGAGTTTGTCGATCTTGTCCTGGCTGCGGTTGAAGCCGGTGACGGTGTGCCCGGCCTTGACGAGGTTGATGGCCATGGGCAGTCCCATGATGCCGAGTCCGATGACTGAAACGTTGCTCATGATTGTTCCTTACTGAAGTCTGTGGGTAATTCGCTGGTTGAGCTTGTCGAAACCGCTAGTTAGAAGCGTGTGCGCGGATGGCCCAGCTGAAGGCCGTGTCCGCCGGTTCCTTGTACTCGAGGCCGATGTAGCCGTCGTAGCCGAGTTCGCGGCTGCGGGCGATCCACTCGCCGAGGGGAAGCTGCCCGGTTCCGGGTGCCCCGCGGCCGGGGTTGTCGGCGATCTGGATGTGGCCGAAGTCCTTGGCGTGGTTCTCGATGACGGCGGCGACGTCGTCCCCGTTGACCGCCAGGTGGTAGAAGTCGGCGAGGAGCTTGACGTTGCCGGCGCCGGATTCTTCCCTGACCCGGGCGATGACCTTCAGGGCGTCGGCAGCCGTGAGGAGCGGGTACCTGGGTGCGCCGCTGACGGGTTCGAGGAGGACGGTGCCGCCGATGCGGGCCACTCCGGCAGCCGCCGCCGCGAGGTTTTCGGCGCCGACGGCGTCCTGCTTCTCCGCGGATTCGCCGTCGACGCGGTTGCCGTAGAGGGCGTTGAATGCCTTGCATCCCAGGCGCTCGCCGATGCCTGCGACGACATCGATGTTGTCGCGGAATTCGGTGGAGCGTGCGGGCCACGACGTGAGGCCGCGGTCGCCACCGGGCATGTTGCCGGCATTGAAGTTCAGGCCGGAGAGCTGGACGCCGGCGTCGGTGATTGCGCGTTCGAAGGCGGTGGTCTCGGCGTCGGTGGGGACGGACGATTCGAAGGGCCACCAGAACTCGACGGCGTCAAAACCGGCCGCCTTCGCGGCAGCGGGGCGCTCGAGCAAGGGCAGCTCCGCCAGGAGGATGGAGCAGTTCACTGTGTACGTCATCGTAGGTCCTTCCGAGGAGGGGCTTTGATCTATCTTCCCGCTAACTTGGCTCTTTCGAGATTCCGCTTTGTGGAATTTAGATTCTGCTTTATGAAAAGTTTAGGGAAGGCGCGAGTGGGAGTCAAGGGGGTGGTGCTTAAGGAGGTCCAAGACACTCCGCCTGGGCCGGGCCAGGCCGATGGTGCCTGCAGACACATGAGTGGCCGTCACTATCGTGTGACGGCCACTCATGAACAACGATGCAACAGCTCAGTCTTCGGTGGGTTCCTTGGGAGGGGTTGGGTCTTGGCCTTGGACGGGTCGACTAGGGGCCAACACTTGCCGCTAACAGATGGCCGTTATCACCCGTGCGCTCTCCGCATGCGAATGCGCCAACGGAGAGTTCTTTGCCCTAACGAGCTCCTCGAGAAGCAGGGCAACTGAGAACACCGTTTGTTCACATTTCGGCCTGCCAATGAGCTGAACGGAAGTCGGCATCCCGTCAGAGCCCTTTCCCATGGGCAGTGCGAGGGCCGGAACGCCAAGGACACTCCAAGGACTAGTGAAATTTAGCAGGGCCTCTTTGGCGTTTGTCCATCCGGCATCGAAACCGGACCGCTGCCCGATCAGGGGTGCAGTGATCGGAGCTGTAGGGCAAATCAGCACATCGCAATCCCCGAAATATTCGTCGACGCGAGCCCGCCACTGGCTCCTTCGAGTGAGCGCCGAGCGATACTCCCTCTCCTGCACCCTCTGGGCTCCTTGAAGCCTCGTCCGCACTTCGTCCTGAAAAAGCTCCGGGTGTTCCAGAAGTCGCTGGCGGTGGGTTGCCACGGCTTCGGCGCTTTGAATATGGTCGTACACCGAGATCGATTCCTCTAACCACCCGAGAGTAACGTCGCTGACGATAACTCCGGCGTTACGCAGGGCACGTACAGCGTTCGTCATGGAATCCGCGACTTCAGTACTTACCTTCGAGTAAAACCCATCGGTTATCAGCCCAACCTTTACCGCCCCGGGAACCGCCATGACCGCGTCCGAGGCAGTCTCCGAAATCACGCCCCAGACGCGGGACACGCCATCGACATCCGAAGCAAGAATGCCGACGGTGTCCAGGGTCGGCGCGAGCGGTATGACACCGGTAGCGTCCACCGTTCCGGAAGTGGGGCGCAGGCCAACAGTTCCGCACAGCGCCGCAGGGATTCTGACGGAACCACCCGTATCCGTACCTAATGCGAAAGGAACGTGGCCAGCAGCTACGGCTGCACCGGAACCGCTGCTGGAGCCGCCGGACATCTTTGTCAGGTCATGCGGGTTGAAGGTTGGACCAGTGGCGGCAATGTCTCCGGTGGGTCCGAACGCGAACTCGTGGGTGGCGGTTTTGCCGAGGATGACCGCGCCGGCGGCTCGGAGCAATTTGACGACGCCAGCGTCCTCCGTGGCGATTTGGTGTGGGAAGTTTGACCCCGCGGTGGTGGGCATACCGGCCGCATCAATGAGGTCTTTGATGCCACAAGGCACCCCCGACAGCACGCCTCCTTTGTTGCCCAGTGAGCGTTCGTGATCGATTCTTTGTGCATCACTCTCGGCTTCGCCGTTCATCGTAAGCCAGGCATTTAGATGCTTGTTGGAAGCGGCGACTCCGTTCGCCGCTTGGAGTGTGACAGCGGAAGCCGTCGTCGAAGCGGAACGTATCTCATCAGCTATTTGTCTTACAGACGTAGTCACGCGCTCACCTTGCTACGTCGGAACCGACCAGGCTGAACGAAGGCCATGGCTACAACGCCGATGCAGGTTGCTACAGCGGTTGCAATAAACATGGAGTCGAATCCGTGCGCCGCGACCAGGAAACCGGTGAGCGTCGGGGCTACGACTGTCGCAATGTTGGCAAAGAAGTGGGTCATTCCTGCGAAACTGGCCGATTTGGCCGGCACGGTGTCAATCAGAACTGTCCAATAGACAGCGTTAGGCAGGGAGTTGAGGGCATTCCCGAGCGCCATGACGAGAAGCACGGCTGTCGGGTTGTCCAGGGTGGGAATGAAGCAGAAGCAGATTGTGGTCAGGGCCAACGACAACATCGCAAATCCGCTTCTGGCGATCCACAGGCTCCCCGTCTTCTGACGTAGCCAGTCGGAGATTTTTCCGCCGAGTACAACAGTGAAGCAGGCGCCGATCCAGGGCACCATGCCCAAGTACCACAACGACCCGAGCTTGAAGCCGAACTCGGATTCCAAGTACCTGGGAGTCCAGCTGAGAATCATGAAGTTGACGTACATGAAAGAAAAGTAGCCAAGAGCGTTGAAGATCAGAGTCCTGCTGAGGAAGAACTCGTACCATTTGGCATTCGCACCGCCGGCGAAGCCGTCCGCATTCCCCCCGGTCACATCAGCTGTCTGAATCCGCGCCAGCTCCTGGGAATTGACGCGCGGGTTTTCTTCTGGCTTGTTGGTGAAAAGAAGCTGCCACCACAAAAGCCAGACCAGCCCAAGGACGCCCAGGACGACGAACATCCAGCGCCAGCCCCCGGTCAGCGTGATCAGGCCAACGGCGACGGGCGCTGACAGCAATGCTCCGAGGGGTGTCCCCAGCAGGCCAAATGCGGACATGAAACCGCGCTCTTTGACCGTGGACCAGTTCGCGACAGTCCGATTGATGGTGGCGTACGTCGGCCCCTCTGCGAACCCGAATCCAATTCGGAATATCGCGAAGCCCACAAGGGCGGAGCCGAACAACTGCAGACCAATGTCGCCCGCGATGACGACTGCAACGACAAGGACCGACCATGCCGCGCAGGCGGCCGTCATTGTCCATTTGGGGCCCTTCCTGTCAGCCAGGAACCCCCCGGCCAGAGCCCCGAACATGTATCCGTAGCCAAAGAAGCCGAGAATCTGCCCCCAGGCGACGGGGTCCAGCCTGTACTCACCAATAATCCCGCTGGCCGCATAAGCGATCGCGCCGCGGTCAACATAATTCACGACGGTAATTACCACGATGCCAAGGAGCACGAGATAACGGAATCTCGTCGCTCGGGTGACTGTTTTGACCTGTTCCGTCAGGCCGACTCTGTTCGACATGCCACAACAGTAAGGGTGACTCCCATCACAGGTCAACAGTTTTTGTAATCGATTACACATGACATGCGTAATCGATTACACGCTCACGCCTATGGCGTCCGTTCCATCTAGGGGTGGATGCGTCTTCTGGCCGCTGTCTTTGGTGCTTCAGTTGAGCCCGCGGGGAGGGCTGCGATCATCGTGGTGCTAAACCGCTCGAACTATTTGTGTCCGGCCTTGGACCCGAGCCCGCTGTCGGTGGAGCTGCGAACAATGAGAGACGGGCTCAGTTGCGCAGAGCTCACACGCTTCCCCGCGATCTTATTCAGCAGAGTCAGAGCCGCCAGTCTGCCAATGTCATTCATGGGGCTGCGTATTGTGGTCAAGCTGGGAACGGTGATCCCAGAAACGGAGACATCGTTGAACCCCACAACTTTGATGTCCTTTCCCACGGAGAACCCCCGTCTGGAGCATTCGCCCATGAACCCGATCGCTGCCATGTCGTTGACGAGGAAGACGCCCTCGGGAAAAGGAGGCGACAACAGCAGCCGTGCTGCTGCTTCCTCGCCGGCCTCCGCATAAATCGAACCATTGATCACAGAATTGTTGCTGAGTGTGCGGCCAGCCACACCAACCCTTTCCATGAATCCCCGGGCCCGGTCCTGCAGGTTCGTGGCGTAGTCCATGCCCGCGTACACCGCCAAGGGACCCGTGGTGATTCCCAGCAGGTGCTCGGCCGCCAACTGCCCGCCAATGTAGTCATTGCAAGTGACGGATGTGTAGCCACTGGCGCGTCGGTTATAGAGAACATTGGGGGTCCCTGACCTGCGAACGTCGGCCAGCGCCGCTCCGCCAACCAGTGCGTCACCTATGAGAAGACCATCCACCTGGCGGCGGATGAGAAGTTCAATTTTCTCCTTTTGCTGAACAGGATCGTCATTGGTAGTCACTGCAAGGGTCTGATAGCCGCTTTCAGCCAACACGCTTTCGATGCCTTCGTACATCAGGGCAAGTACTTCATCGCGCATTCGGGGAATCGTCACACCGATTACGTTGCTGCGTTTGGTTCGCAAGCTGGCGGCAAGGGTGTTGGGCCGGTAGTTTAGCTCCTTGGCTGTCACCCAGACCCGCTTTGCGAGGGCTGTCTTCGCCTGGGCTTCCGGCCGGGCCAGAACCCGGGAGACAGTCGCCGCAGTCGTCCCGACCTGCTCCGCAATAAGACTGAGCGTTACCGGCTGGTTGTCCTTCCGGCCCCTGCGGCCAACGCGTTCCGTCACCTGCCCATCCTATTCTGCCTGCACTCTCAGGGGTCACACCGTCACTCACGTCGGAGGGTGTCGGCGTCCTCACCCGCTGCGCAGCAGGGCGGCGTTGGCCCGGGCAGCGCACGCCTGTTCGATCTCATGTCCTCCGGCTGGCTCGAACGAAGAACGTGGACGCGAAGGCAACGAAAGCTCATTTGATGTAAAGGATGCTGGCTCCCCAAAGCACTGTCACGGCGGCGGATTCTTTCCTAGAATTGATGTGGGGCCGACGGCAAGAGCCTGGCGAGTGATCTGTATTCGCCCCAGGTGCCTTCCCAAGCGCCGCCGGCCCTTATGATCGCGGCACGAATCCCGCAAGATTCCGATCCGGTCACTCTACGCCCGTTGATCTTCCCGCGTGAACATGTGCGTGTGACCATGGGGCATGAGCGAAGAACTGATGGCGGCGGCACCCTCCGGCGGTGGCGCTCCCCGCAATCGATCGGCCGGAATGTTCCATCCCGAAGGCTCCGAGGCAACACGGCAACTGCGCGAGCAGGCTCGGCGTCGGCGGGAAGCAGAAGCGAAACTGCAGCTGCACCTGACGCAAACCCGCACCAAGCCCGCCGGAGCACCTGACCCGGCGCTCTGACAGGCATTTCCTGACAACGGGCCCTCTGCCCCCAGATCACGACACACCATCCACTTCACGGCGGCACCGAAACGGTGCCGCCGTGATTACTGTCCCGGCTAATCCAGAAACTGCCTACACACCCAGCGACGCGTCCCGTGACGCCGGCTCAAGCGGCCGGGAAGGCTGCGTTCGGGCCGGCAGGCGGGACGGAGCGCCGAGGGCGCGGTAGTCCCAGCCGGCGGCCCGGTAGGCGTCGGCGTCCAGCGCGTGCCGGCCGTCCACGATGTTCCGCAGCTGCACCAGTTCGCCCAGTGCGGCCGGATCGGCACGCCGGAACACGTCCCATTCCGTCAGGAGCGCCACGATCTCGGCGCCTGTCACGGCGGCCTCCAGCGAGCCGGCATAGGCCAGGTCCGGGTAGCTCCGGCGGGCGTTGTTCATGGCCTTGGGGTCGTACACGGTTACGCTGGCCCCGGCCTGATGGAGCATGCGGGCAACATCCAGGGCGGGAGCGTCGCGGATGTCGTCGGAGTCGGGCTTGAAGGCGGCGCCCAGGACGGTGACCCGCACGCCGGTCAGGTCTCCGCAGGCCATCTCGGTGATGAGATCCACGGTGCGCTGGCGCCGCCGCTGGTTGATGGCATCCACTTCCTGCAGGAACCCGACCGCCTGCCCGACGCCGAGTTCCCTGGCCCGATGTGTGAAGGCGCGGATGTCCTTCGGGAGGCAGCCGCCGCCGAAGCCCAGGCCCGGCTTGAGGAACCGGCCGCCGATGCGGGTGTCGTAGGAGAGCGCCTTGGCCAGGTCGTTGACGTCGGCGCCCGTCGCCTCGCACACCTCCGCCATCGCGTTGATGTAGGAGATCTTCGTGGCAAGGAAGGAGTTGGCGGCCGCCTTCACCAGCTCGGCCGTGGCGAGGTCGGTGACCACCACCGGAGTGCCCTGCGCGATGATCGGCGCATAGCAGGTCGCCAGCCGGTCCCGAGCCCACTCGGACGGAACACCGAACACCAGCCGGTCCGGGTGCAGGGTGTCCTCCACCGCGTGCCCTTCGCGCAGGAACTCCGGGTTCCACGCCAGCTCCGCGAGCCTGCCCGCGGGGGAGCTGGCGTGGACGAACTCCGTGAGCCGTTCCGCCGTGCCGATCGGGACGGTGGACTTTCCCGCGACCAGGCAGTGCCGGTCCAAGTGCGGGGCCAGCCGGGCGAGGGCTGCGTCCACGAAGCGAAGGTCGGCCGCCGGGGAGTCTGCCTCCTGCGGGGTGCCGACGCACACGAAGTGAATGTCGGCGCCGCGGGCCGCTGAGAAATCGCTGGTGAACGTCAGCCTGCCGCTTTCCAGCATGATCCTCAGGAGCTTCTTGAGGCCCGGTTCGAAAAACGGCGGCTTGCCGCGCGAAAGCGCCGCGACCTTGGCCTCGTCGACGTCGATCCCCACCACGCGGTGGCCCAGGAGGGCCATGCACACGGCATGCGTCGTGCCCAGGTACCCCGTTCCGATGACGGACAGGGAAAGGCCGGCGGGCCCGGTACCGTTTCCCGCGTGCCCGGTACCGTTCCCTGACGGCCCGCTGCCGTTGGAGGACGGATGGGCCCCGTTTGCGGACGGGCCGGTACCGTTCCCTGACGGCCCGCTGCCGTTTCCGGACGGGCCGGCGGCGGTGGCGGTCACGTCAGCAGGGGCGGGGGGAACGGACGACGGCGGGACGGACGGGGCGACGTAATCTCCCCATGCGGAATTGCTCATGTCAGGCTTCGTTCTGTGCTCAAGAGCGGGACAGGTTCGCGCCCGGCTGCTCGGCGTCCGGGGGATCGGCGCAGCTCCGGCGAAACCAGGTCCATGGATGTCAGGTATCTCACCGCCCAGGATCCCCACGGCGGGCGGAAGGAGTAAATGCAGGCCAGCCGGAGCCGCGCGGAGGCGGCATACGCCTCGAACCGTTCCGGGCTGACGTGCAGGCGGCTTGCCGCGGACACGATACTCGCGTGGGCCGCCGCAAACCGCCGTGCTGTAAGCAGGTTCTGCCTCCGCCGCAGTTCCAGGTGCACGTCCAGGTTCGCCAGGTCCAGGGCGGCCTCGGCCCTGCACGCTTCATCGAAGTCCAGCAGGCCCGGCGCTCCGGTGTTGTCGATGCCCATTCCGGCGCTATCCGTGCCCAGTATTTGCTTGTCGTGCAGGTCTCCGTGCGACCACCCGAGGGGATCGGGGGGCCCGGCCAAAAGACCGGCCTTTACGGCATCGACCTGTGCCAGGAGTGCAGCGCGTCCCGGTGCGGCCTCGGGGATCCCTTCGCTGTGGAGCAGCCAGCGATCCATCCACCGCCGCACTTTGGCCAGTTCTTCTTCGGCATCGCGCAGCGGAAGCTGCTCCAGATTGCCGCGGAAAGCGGAGCTGTTGGCGCGGGCAACAGTTTCCGTCCACGCCCGCGACCAGCCACCCCACATGCCGGCAAAGAAGCCGTCACTGACGGTGGCCTGGTCCTGGCCGAGCTCGTAGTAGGACCGGCCGGCCACGCGGCTGAACGCCAGGACGTCCGGCCGGGTTGCGGTCATGACCGGTGTCCTGAAGCGGCCGCCGGCCAGGGGCGCGGTGGCCAACACGTGATTTGTGGCCGCCGCGGGCGCCTGTTCAGGCCGGAACACCTTGATGTACGTGTCGCCGGCACGGAGGACTGCACGCTTGTGGGCGCGGTGGACCACTGTTTCGCCCTTGGGCGACTCCCGTGCGAGGGCGGGCAGCTTGGAGTCGTCCGCGGACACCGGGACAAACCGGCCTTCGCGGAAGAACCCGCCCCGCACCCCGGGATAGCCGGGTGAGTGAACCTCGAGGACATACCGGCCTGCCGAGACGCCGGGCCACGCGCGGCCCACCAGCCACTCTTTTCCTGCGGGGTCGGTGACGCGGCGCGGTACGGGAGGATGCCAGTTCATGAGATCAGCTCCTCGGCCCGGCGCAGGTGCCAGGACATGTCGGCGGCCCATTCCGGGGACCGGTCCCGGAAGGGGTCAACGCTGCTGTTGAAGAGCCGGAAGGCTGCCCAGGCGTCCAAGCCCGCCTCGGTGAACCGGCCGCCCGCCGCGGCGTAGCCCTCGCTGAGCCGGGCGGTCTTCGGACCCCCGGCGCCCCTAGCGCGCCGGGCCGGCCCGGCGGGTTCCCTGGAGGCGGCGGCGCGCACCGCTTCCTCCGCCGCAGCGAACGATCCCAGGTCGGCCTCGGCCGCGCCGATGCGCGTCCGGTCGAAATCGATGAGTCGCACCTCCGAACCTCCCACCAGCACCTGGTCCGCGGAGAAGTCGCCGTGCACCAGGACGTACTCGGACGCGGCGCCGTCCTTCAGCAGCCGGGCGCGCAGCTCGGCTTCGACCCGCCGGGCCGGTTCCTCCAGTGCGGGGAGCAGGGACGCAACCATGGACCGCGTTGCCTGCAGCTGCGCGGCGATGTCGTCCCGCCAGACGTCCGGCCCCGCCGGGAAACCGCCGAGGGGGATGCCGTGTAGCCTGGCCAGGGCTTCCCCCGCGCTGACGGCTCCGGAGTCGTCGTCGAGCCCGGCAAGGTCGCCGCCGCCCCAGGCCGCGCAGGCGCTGATGCCGTGCTCGAGGCATTCGGCGTCCCCCAGTTGGGGGAGGTGCGGAACCCCGTGCAGGTTCAGCCGCTCCAGGAAATGGGCCTGCTGCTCGGCGCCGGCCGGCGTTGCGGCGGCCTTGATGACCACCGGGGCACCGGAGTTCTGGACGAAGAGGACTAGGCGGCGTTCAGGCTTGTACCGCAGCACGCTGCCTGTGCCGGCCAGCACGCTGCCGGGCTGTTGCGGGAGGCCGAGCCGTTCCATGCCGTGTTCGCGCAGCCAGAGCAGGTTCCCGTAGAGAACCCAGTCGTCCTCGACGCCGCCCACCGCCACCAGGTTGTCGTCCTGCCGCGGATCGGGCCGCAGGACCCGGATGTCTCCACCGCGGGACCGGGAGGTGAGCTCGCGCCGAAGGAGCTTGGCGTTGCCGGCGCGCGTCCGGGTCATAGCCCAGCCGTAGTCGAAGGCACCGTTGCGGATACGGCGGAATGCCACCAGCAACGAGGTGCGCGGCTTGTAGCGGACCCGCGTGACGCGGACGGTTTCGCCGAGCAGCGAAGACAGCCGGGAACTGTCCAGCAGGTAGGGCAGGCCGGGCAGCGCATCATCGCGGCTGGCCAGGGAGCAGTCCGGATTTTTGAACGCGGCCTGCGCACCGGTCATGGCACTTCCAGCTTCTCTTCGGGCCGGCTGGGGTCCTCGTCATCCATCCAGCGGGCGAACCGGGTTCCGGGATCCCGCAGCAGCACTTCCGGGCGTCCCTCCTCCACGATCCTGCCGTTTTCGAGCCAGACGATGCGGTCGCACGAACGGGCGGAGTGGACATCGTGGGTGATGGTGATGGAGGTCCGTTCGCGCGTCAGGGCGGCGAGGGCCTGCAGTACGGAATCCCGGGAAGCTGCGTCCAGGCCGGCCGTCGCCTCGTCGAGGATGACGATCGGCGCCCGCCTGAGGATGGCGCGGGCAATCGCGATCCGCTGCCGCTGGCCGCCGGAGAGGTCCTTCGCCGCTTCGCCCAGCACCGTGTCGTAGCCGTCCGGAAGGGTTCGGATGAAGGTGTCGGCCTGGGCCAGGGCAGCAGCCTCCTCGATTTCCTGGTCCGTGGCGTCGAGCCGGCCGAACCGGATGTTGTCCCGGACGGAAGTGCCGAACAGCACGGAGTCCTGCAGCAGGATGGACACATGCGACCGCACGGACGCGATCTTGAGGTCCCGCAGGTCCTCACCGCCCACCCTGACCGATCCGGTGGCGGGATCGATCATGCGCAGGATGAGGCTGGCCAGCGTGGACTTTCCGGCGCCGGACGGGCCCAGGATGGCCAGATGCTCGCCGGCCGGAATGGTCAGGTTGATCCCGTGCAGCACCATTCCTTCGCCGTGGCCCGCGTATACGTCATCCATCACGATGTCCGGGTTCTTGCTGTCCAGTCGGCGGGCATGGGCGGATTCGGGCAGGTCCGTCTGGGCTTCCAGCAGGTCCGCCACGCGCTCGCCGGAGGCCGTGGCCCGGGCGAGCCGGCCAATCTGTTTCGCCACGTCCTTCAGGGGTTTCATGCCCGTCTTGAGGTACATCAGGAAGATCACCAGGTCACCCGGCGTGATCACGTGCTCCATGGCCCGCCAGCCGCCGCCAGCCAGCACAACCGCCGTCGCGACGCCGATCAGCACGTCGGTGCGCCGCTCAAGGCCGGCGGCCAGCCGCAGCGCCGCAACGCCCGTTCCCAGGGTGGCCTGGTTGCTGCTGCGGAAGCCGGAACTGATGGTGTCCTCCAGGCCGTAGGCCTGGACCTCCCGGATGGCTCCCAAAGTCTGCGCCGCCGTCGTGGCCAGGTAACCCTCGCCCTTGCGGGAGTTGCCGGCCGCCGCCGTGATCGGGCCTGAACTGGCGCGGGATAGAAGGACGAAGACCCCGCCGGCCACAATCACCACCAAAGAAAGCAGGGGATCCAGCCAGAGCAGGATGCCGATCATCGCCACCAGGGTGGCCATGTTGCCCATGAGCGGGAGCCCTGCGGTGATTGCCACGTCCTGCAGCCGGGACACATCGCCTACCAGGCGCTGCACGGTGTCCCCGGTGGACGCCTTCGTGTGGTGGCGCATGGACAGGCTCTGCACGTGGCGGAAGGCCCGCGCCCTCAGGTCCGCAGCGACCCTTGACCCGATGAGGGCGAAGCAGATGGAGGACCAGTAATTGGAGATGGCGCGCCCGATGCTGATGGCCACCACCGCTGCCCCGCACAGGATGAGGGTCTGCACACTAGCGTCCAGGGTGGGACCGGGTCTGTGCAGCGTGGCGCCCAGCGAGCGGGACACGGCGTCAACCACCAGCTTGAGGGGCCACGGTTCCACCAGGCGGAAAGCGACGTCGAATGCCAAGCCGGCGAATCCGCCCACCATGAGGAGGCGGTGGCCCTGGAGATGCGGGCGCACGCAGCGCAGTGTGCGCCGAAGCCCGGACTCCGGCTTGGGCGGCCGGGAGGGGTTCCGCCCGAGTCGGGGCGGCCGCCACGGCTTCCGCGCGACGGCCTCTTGCTGCCCTGACGGCTGCGCTCGGTGGGCGTGCGCGGTCATGATCGGGCCACCTCCTGCCGGGATGCCAGCGCTGCGGTGATCAGCGAAAGCACGCCGTCCCAGCTGTGATGTTCGACGGCGGCGGCCCGGGCCTGGGTGCCCAGCCGTTCCCGGAGCGCGGCGTCTGACGCCAGACGTTTCAGGGCGGCGGCGAACGCCGCCGGATCGCCGGCGGCGACCATTAGCCCGGTGCGGCCGTGCTCGATGACGGCGGGAATCTGGCCCACGGCCGTGGCGATCACCGGCATGCCCGCTGCCAGGTATTCGTATACCTTCAGCGGCGAAAAGTAGTGGTCCTGGCCCGGCTCCGGCTGCGGATACGGTGCCGCGGCGGCGTCGCACTCGTGCAGCAGGCGCGGCACGGACTCTGGCAGCACCGCTCCTGTGAACTCGGCCTCCACGCCCAGCCGGGCGGCGAGCCGTTCGAGGTCCGGCCGGCCCGGCCCGTCGCCGATGATCCGTACCGTCCACAGGCCCGCTCTGTCCGGGTCAGCGTTGGCCCGGGCCACCGCCTCGAGCAGGTCCGGGACGCCGTGCCACGGCTTGAGGGTGCCGGTGAACGCCACCACGAAACGCCCGGAACCAGGCCGCCCGGGGCGCCCGCCCGGCCGCTCCCACGGCCGGGCGGTGATCCGGTCGGTGTTGACGCCGTTCGGCGCCAGCACGGTCCTGGCCTCGGGAACACGTTGCTTCACCCACCGGAGCACGGGCTCCGAGACGCAGGCCACGGCGTCGGCAGCCAGGGCGTTCCGGCGGAGCATCGACTCGGCGAGGCCAACATCAAAAAGCTGGCGGTACCGCTGCTGCTCCTCGATCAGCGGAGCGTTGACCTCCAGGACGGCCGGGACCCCCAGCGTGCCGGCCACGAAGGACAGAGCAGGGCTGAACAGCGAATAACGTTCGTAGGCCACGTCGCAGCCGTCGCGCAGGGCAGTGTCACCGAGCGAGTACGCCGCCTCTTCGACCGCGCGCTCCCGCCCGGCAGGCTCTGCCTTGCGGGGCGGCCGCTCGACGACGTCGAGCCCGCCGAGGTCGGCCGGCTTGTCGTTTCCGGCGCGGACGCAGTACACCGTGACGTCGGCCCCGGCCCTGCGCCAGGCGCGCACCATCTCCTGGACATGGACGGAGGATCCTTTGGTGCCGAAGACGGGGACGCCGGGATCGGCGCATATGTAGGCGACGCGCATCACGCCACCTTCCTTGCCTCGAGCGACAGGGCGCGGAGCATCTCCGCCTGGTGCCGCACGTCGTAGTCCCGTTCGATCAGGGCGCGGGCATTGCGCGCCAGGGACGCCCTGTCCGTTGACGGCGCACTGATGCGGCGGATGGCCTGGGCGAGGACGTGCGGATCGCCGGGCCTGGTCAGGATTCCCGTGCGCCCGTTGTGCACCACCTCGGGAATCCCGGTGACCGCGGTGGAGATGCACGGAGCGCCGGTGGCCATGGCCTCCAGTAGCACCGTGGGCATGCCGTCTGCGTTGCCGTCCGCCGCCACCACACAGGGAGCAATGAAGACGTCGCTGGAATCCAGCAGCTCATGGACCTGGTCCTGGGTCTGCGGCCCCAGCAGCCTGACGTGGTCCGCCAGTCCCAGCTGTTCGACGGCGGACTGCAGTTGTGCGGCCAGCACTCCTGTTCCGGCGATTCTCAGGTCCAGGGGGACGCCTTGGGCCACGAGCTCGGCGGCGGCCGGCACAAGGTGCTGGAACCCCTTCTTTTCCACGAGCCGTCCGACGGCGGCCACGCGCACCGTGGCACCGATGGGCCGGGGGTCGCGGTACGGAAAGCGGTCGAGCTCCAGGCCGTTGCGCACCAGGTGCAGGCGGGAGGTGACGTCCGGGAAGCGGCGGCGCAGGAACCGCAGGTTGTAGGCGCTGATGGTCACCGCATGGTGGGCCTGGGCAAACTTGGTCCGGAGATCGTCGTCGGCGGTCTCAACAAAGATGTCCACGGCGTGGGCCGTGAAGGAATAGGGAATGCCGGTGATGGCCGAGGCGAGCCTCGCAACGGTCGTGGGGATCGACGCGAAATGAACGTGCAGGTGCCTGATGTTGCGGTTCTGCAGGGCGACGGCGAGGTTGATGGCCTGGAGCGCATCATTCGTGTCCATGGTGGCCAGTTCCGTGAAAACCCGTGACACCGCCGGGGCGAGGCCGGCGGCTTCAGCGGCACGGAACGTCTCCCACACGCGCTCGGCGCTCTTCGGCCGGGCGATGTACGTCACCGGCGCCTTGACGCGTGCCAGTTCAGGATGGAACCGGGGGTCGTTGGGCGGACGGAGTGAGAAGATCTCAATCCTGTCCCCGGCAGCCTCGCGCGCCAGGATCTCGGAGACGATGAACGTCTCGGAGAACCGCGGGTACATTTTCAGGATGTAGGCGGTGCCCGGTTCAGATGGCAACATGCGCGGCGCCCTCCCGGATATGGTCCAGCGGACGGGTGCCAATGGATTCCAGCACGGGCAGCAGGAGGCCGGCGGCCAGCTGGGGCACCCGGACCAGTCCGTTGAGCTGTGCTCGCCGGCGGTCCACCTTGGTGCCGAGCTGCTTGACGAGCCAGTCGGCGAGGACGGCGGGCGTCAGCATGCCGATGTCGCGGTGTTCCAGGTAGCCCGCGGCGGCGAGGGATTCGGCGCGGATCCGCTGCTCGGAGCGTGACTCGGTCCGCGGCACAACGAGCGCCGGGACCCTGGTTGCCAGGATCTCGCAGACCGTGTTGTAGCCGCCCATGGAAACGATTGCCTCGGCGCGCCGCATGTGGAGCACCATGTCGTCCAGGGTGTCCACGATTTTGAAGCCCGCCTTGGCGCGCAGCCGGAGGTCGTTGAGCTGTTGCGCCGGCATTTGTGGCCCGGCCACGATCAGGTGGCCCACTCCCGGCGGCAGGGCGGCGTCGGACGCCATTTTCGCCAGGGCGTGGCCGTCGGCGCCGCCGCCCACCGTCGTCATGAAGTAGGGACGCCGCATGCTCAGCTGCCCGGAACCCTGCGGCCGCCCGGCCGCCAGATATCCGGTGTAGTGGATCAGTTTGCGGAAGGAGTGCGGAATTTCGCCCGCGGCAACCGGATCGTGGACGGCAGGATCGCCGTAAACCCAGATGGCGTCAAACAGGGATGTCACGAGCCCTTCGCCGCCCTCGCGGTCCCACTCTGCAATGGCCGCTTCCGGCGAATCCAGGACTTCGCGCAGGCCCAGCACCATCCGCACCGGCCCGGCGGCGCGGGCCCGGCGCAGGGCCACTTCCAGTTCGCGGTGAATCCCGGTCGCATGCCGGTCCACCACCACCAGATCGGGGCGGAAACTGCCCAGGACCGATTCCAGCAGGGAAGCCCGCAGTGACACCAGGTCCGGCATGGGAACGTCGAGGCTCCTGGGACGGTAGCCGCCGCGGCCCTTTTCCACGCCCGGCAGGATCACCCAGTCCCAGGCGGGGGGAAGCTCGAATCCCGGGGCGAGCGTCGTGCCGGAAACCAGGACCCCGGTCACCTCACGCCCGATCAGTCCGGGAAGTTGGTTGGTCAGGGCATGGGCGAGGGCCAGATTGCGGCGCACGTGCCCCAGACCGAGGGAGTCGTGTGAATAAAGAACAATTCGTATGTGTTCCAAGGTGGGCCCCATAGCCTGCCGGACTCTCACCGGAATAACTCTTGATGTGCAAGCCAAAAGACAAGGCTTGTTCGGGAATCAGGGAATCATTAAAGAATTCTCATAAATGTCCGCCGCAAGATGTCGGAGGACATTGCCGACCAATTTCACGCTACCGACCAAGTTCTCGCTGACAAATGTCGAATCACAAAAGGAACAGTGCCTGGGCTGCTGGTGCCTGGGGGTGGCCGGCCTCGGCCAGAGACGAACGCCGCCACGAACGCCGCGAAGGCTGCCGTGTCGGCAAGGAGTAACAGGGCCCCGGCGCGGCGTGGGCTGCTCCGTCCGCGCCTGCCCGAATCAAAAACCAAGGCTATGAAGTACGTGTGCATTAAGACCCCCGCGTCAATGGGAGGGTGGGAACTGACTCCCACGTTGCCACCGCTTGACGTTAAGGTCAATGCTCAAATTCAACGTTCCACCACTGAATTAAATGCATCGAATGGCGAATCTCGGAAAATGTTGGCGGGGGATCTGCTGCGTTGCTTTTCCTGCAATTTGGTGAGGTCTGTGGATGGGGCGCAGTCCGGATTTTATGCCCGGCCAGGAACGTGCCGGTCTGGCGGAAGTATGAAGGAAGCCTCCGCGCGAATCCTGCGGACTCAAGCGCGGAGGCTTCCGGCGCTCCGTCTTGGGGGGAAGCGGAGAGCTCGAATCCAATGTAGCGTCGCGCTGACGCGCACGTCGGCGGATCCGCCGGGTTTCGGAAATTCTTGACTAAACCTTGAGCCCGCCGGTGTCGTCGGTGGCTTCCGCCAGCCCGGAGAGCACGGCGGCCGGCGTCGCATCGGCGTCGATCTTCACGAAGTCCGTGTACTCCGGCAGGGAGCGGTAGGCGTCGCGCAGCGACTGCAGATCGGCCAGGGATTCCTCATCGGTGCCGCGGGCCACGATTCGCTCGTGTGCCCGCTTCGGACTGACGTCCAGATACGCCACCAGGTCCGGACGGGGCAGCGCCCCGATGAGCCGGGGAGAAGCCATCCGCGCGGCATGTTCCTGACCCGGCGCAGCGCCAGCTGGCACTGGAGATGGCGGTCCATGACCACCAGGCCGGGAAACCTCCGGGCCCGGGCATGGGACACCAGCACGTTGGTTATGCGGATGGCAGTCTCCACGGCATCGGCCAGTCGGGCCGGGAGCCGGGCGCCCAACCTGGTGCTGAGCAGCGACATCCTGCGCCGGCCCGCGTAGTTGCTGAGCAGCAGCGCTTTGTTGCCGCGCGCGCGGGCGGCGGCAACCAGGGCGTGGGCGGCCGTCGTTTTTCCTGAGCCGTCGATTCCTGTCAGGACAATGATCAAGTGGCCTCCTTCCGCCACTGGTTCCAACGACGCTCGGCGCGGGATCGTCCCTAGGTGAGGCACAGCTCACTTCGTGCAGCAGCGAGACCGGCACCTGGTCCCGGCGGCCGGTCCCGGCGCCGCTCCCCGCGGCCGATCCGGCGGGTCTCAGCCCTGGCGAGCCTTCATGCGCGGGTTCTTCTTGTTGATGACGAACGTCCTGCCGCGGCGGCGTACCACCTGCGCGCCCGGCATCTTCTTCAGTGCCCGCAGCGAGTTCCGAACTTTCATGTGTTGCTCCTTTGTTTGGGGTCTTTGGGATGGGTTTCGTCGGGCCCGGTTTCGCGTCCGGGTCCGTGCTGCGGTCCGCCGGGGTTGCGCCCTGGTCGGCCAGCCACGGGCCGGTGTTTTCCAGCCAGACGCGCGGCCCGATTCCCTGGACGGCGATCCGGCAACCCGGGGCTGCCGCTACCCACAGCCGGCCGCGGAGCCAGCAGCATCCCTGCGCCAGCGTGGCCAGCGCGTGCCGGAACCGCTCGGGGTGGAGGGGCTGCTGAACCCGCTGGATGACGGTGGTAAAGGGTGCCGCGGGTGGTCCGGCCGGGGTCCGCACCGTGCCGGGAACGGTCCTGCCGGCGGCCTCCGCATGGTCATGCCGGCCACCGCGGATGCTGCCGGCGTCCTGCGTGATGTCCGCATGCGGCGCCAACTCCCGGAGCAACTGCAGGCCGCGGGCACGCCCCTCCGGGTCCACCGGGAAGAGTTCGGGATCGGCCCAAAGAATGGTGTCGTTGAACTGCAGCTCTCCGATGAGGAATTCTCCGGGGGTCCGCTCGTCGTCCGGGACGGGAGTGAACCCGGATTCGAACAAGGTGTAGTGGTCCCAGATGTGGTCTTCCACGGCATCCGGCGCGCACGCGAGTACGGCCGCGTCCACGGCGAACTCGTGGGCGGGTCCCCGCTTCAGGGCCTGGATGGCCGTCGACGAGGGAACCGCGGGCGGCAGCCCGACGATGATGTGGTCCTCGCCGAGCGCCAAGAGCCGCTCGACGGTGGGAACCACGTCCAGGCGCACCGTGCAGCTGAGGCAGCCGTGTTCCAGCAGGGTTTCCTCGCGCTCGAGGGGCCCGGACCGGCCGAAGATGCGGCGGATGACGCGACCGTTCTCGGGCAGGTCGTGGAGGACGATGACGGCCCCGGGGTGGGTGGCGGCCAGGGCCTGGCACGCCTGCTGCCGGCACAGGGCATCGAGGGAACTAACGACGGTGAGATGCATGGCTCCAACTAATGAGAATCGTTCTCAAATACAACACAACGTCGAACTCCGCGTGGCCCGGCCCCTCGAACGCGCCATTCAACGGACGAGAAGTTCCATTAAGCGGTTAAACAATTCCGCAGTGCGGATGTATCGTGCCGGAAACATGCGGCCCTTAGCGTTGCCAGTGACCGAACGGCACCCTGTGCCGCCGCACACCGATAGGCCACCAGATGAACCTCCCAGCTGCCCCTGCTGTCCAGGCACCGAAGAAGCCCTTCCACAAACAGCTGTTCTTCCAGATCCTCGTGGCGGTGTGCCTCGGCGTGCTGATCGGGCACTTCTGGCCCGGCCTCGGCTCGAGCCTGCGGCCACTCGGGGACGGCTTCATCCAGCTGATCAAGATGATCATTGCGCCGCTGATCTTCCTGGTGATCGTCACGGGGATTTCGGCGGTGGGGGACGTCAGGTCCGTAGGCAGGGTCGGGGTGAAGGCCCTGGTGTACTTCACGGGCGCCACGCTGTTCGCCCTGGTCTTCGGGCTGATTGTCGGCAACGTGGTCCAGCCCGGCGCCGGGCTGAACATTGACCCCGCCACGCTGTCGCAGGATGCGCTGGACGCCAAAACGGGGACTGCCCCGCCCAAGGACGCGGGCCAGTTCCTGCTGGGCATCATTCCCACCAGCGTTGCTGGCGCCTTCGCCTCCAACAGCCTGCTCCAGGTGCTCTGCTTCTCGGTCTTCTTCGGGGCGGCCATCGTGGTGGTGGGCCGTGAACGCTGCCTGCCGGTGGTGAACCTGCTGGAGACCGTGCTGGAGCTGTTCTTCAAGATCATGGGCTGGGTCATGCGCGTGGCGCCCATCGGCGCGTTCGGTGCCATGGCGTTCATCATCGGCCAGTACGGGCTCGGCTCCCTGGGCACCTACGCGGTGCTCATCGCCGCCTGCTACGGCGCGGCCATCATCTTCATCGGGCTGCTGTTCCTCGTTGCCTGGGTCTATCCGCGGGTGCCGCTGTGGCAGTTCATCAGGTATTCCCGCGAGGAGTTCCTGCTTGCCCTGGGCGCGGCCTCCACCGAGTCCGTCCTGCCGCGCATCATGACCAAGCTGACCAACGCCGGGTGCTCGCGCGCCACCACCGGGCTGGTGGTTCCCACCGGCTATTCATTCAACCTCGACGGCGCCGCGCTGTACCTCTCCATCTCCCTGCTGTTCCTGGCTCAGGCCTTCGGCCACAACCTGGACCTGGGCCAGCAGCTCGCGGCCCTGGGCGTCCTCATGCTCACGTCCAAGGGCATGGCGGGCGTGCCGGGCTCGGCCTTCCTGGCGCTCTCCGCCACGGCCGGTGCGCTGGGCATCTTCCCCGTGGCCGGCGTGGCACTGCTGCTGGGGGCGGACCGCGTCATGGACTCCATGCGGGTCGCCGTGAACCTGCTGGGCAACTGCGTGGCCACCTTTGTGGTGGCGAAGTGGGAGGGCCAGTTTGACCGGGAGGCAATGCTCCAGGCGTTCCGCGGGGAAAGCGGTGAACGCCCGACGGCGGCCGGCGCGCCTGAGGTTCCTGCCGCCGTCGGCAGCGTGCCGGCGGGATCCGGCGAACGCGAGGTGGCTGAACCGGTGCGGTGACCCGCCGCCGTCGTGGGCTTCCTGGTGGCCTAAAGCCGGACGCTGCCGCGGATGACGGTGCGGCTGGCGCCGCCCACCCACATGGTGTCCGCTTCGCTGGTAAGGGTGACCAGTCCGCCGCGTCCCAGGACTGTTCCCTGCCGGACCGTGTAGTCCCCGGCCACCACGCCTTCGCTGCGCAGCCACAGCGCCAAGCCGGCGTTGAGGCTTCCAGTGACGGGGTCTTCGGGCACATCCAGTCCGGGGGCAAAGGCCCGGACCTCGAAGTCCGCCGGGCCGCCGGGCTCGAAGGCGCCGATGACGCCGACCAGGAGGTCGCCCATGGCGGCGAAATCGGGCTTGAGGTCAACAACCTGCTGGGCCGTGGCCAGGCGGATTCCCAGCCACCCCGGGCCGTTGTCCACCCAGTTGCTTCCCAGAACCTGCTCCGGGCTGATGCTGAGGCTGGCCACCGCCTGAGCCAGCACCGCGGGTTCCACCGGGCCTGATTTGCGCAGGGGCGGCGCCGCGAAGGACAGCCCGTCTTCCGTGCGCCTGAGGTTCACCAGGCCGGCCCCGCATTCCTGGACCAGCTGTCCTTCACTGCTGGGCTGGCCGCCGTTCTCCAGCCAGGCGTGGGCCGAGCCGAGGGTGGGGTGCCCGGCGAACGGAAGCTCGGCGCGGGGTGTGAAGATCCGCAGCCTGTAGTCCGCCTCCGGGCGGGACGGCCGCAGCAGGAAGGTGGTCTCCGACAGATTGGTCCAGTTGGCGAAGCTCCTCATCTGTTCCGTGGACAGGTCATCGGCGTCATGGACCACGGCGACGGGGTTGCCCGGCTTCGGTCCCGGCGCAAAGACGTCTACTTGCGAGAACGGATATTCGTTGACGGCGGCGCCCATGCTGCCCTTTCTCTCGGATTTAGCGGATCTTCTGACGAAGCCCTCATCCACGGTAGGCGGGTGGCCGGACGCCGCACCATAGCCACATCGCGAAAGTGGCCTCCGGTCAGTCCAGCTGTTGCCTAGTCCCGCTGTTCCGCCGGTTCGCGCGGAGTGGCGAGCCCGTCCACCACCTCGACGCCGGGCAGCTTCAGGAGCTCGGCCGGGGCGAGGACGATCTTGCTGGACCGGTTCCCGCCGCCTATGACCACCCGGGGCGCGTCCATGACGGCCCGGTCAACATAGACCGGGAGCCCTTCGATGCCGGGGGCGGTGACGCCGCCCACCAGCATGCCGGTCTGGGCCACGGTGGTTTCGGCGTCGGCAAAGGAGGCCCGCTTCACGTCCAGCAGGCCGCGGACGGAACGGTTGACGTCGAGGCGCGTGGTGCCGAGGACGACGCAGACGGCGTACCGGGGCGGGTCGAGCTTGCGGGACGCCACCAGGATGGTGTTGGCCGCCTGGTCGAGGGTGAAGCCGTAGTGCTCGCAGAACTCGGCGGTGTCCGCGAGTTCGGGGGAGCATTCGAGCACCTCGTGGCGGACGCTGTGGGCGGCCAGGGCGTCGGCCACCGCGGGCAGGAGGATCGTGTCAGTCACAGGAGTTCTCTCTTCCGGCTAAAGCGGCGGGCGGTATTCCCGCGACGCGCAGCCTGGCCGTCACGGCAGCGGCTTTCCCTGACGATAACCAGAAAGGCGGCCGCCGCCCAAGCTCTGGCCCAAGACACATCGTCAAATGGTCCTGCTCAGGCACCCACTGTCGCGCAGCGCCCGGACTCCTGGTCCAAAGCCTCTGCCCGCGCTCCGTTCCGGACCAGCAGGAAGTGCCGGTTGCTCACGGGCAGCCACATCAGCACCGTGCCGGCCAGCGTCAGCGCCAGGCCGGCCAGGATGGGCACCGACGGGTCCAGCGGCACGGCCAGCACGGACACGACGGCGGCCGCTGTCAGGAGGAGCCGCGCCCACCGCGCCCCGTGCGGCAGCTGGAGTGCCGCCCACACCTGGAGGGTAGTCAGCGGGACCGCGAATGCCACGATGTAGGGCACCGCCCACTGAGGCATGGACTGGCCGAAGTTGATTCCTGCCACGTCCAGGATGACCGGCACGATGCCGAATAGCACGGCGCTGGTGAGCCAGCACGCCGTCGATAGTCGGATGGCCGCCGGTATGTCCCCGGGCGCGCCGGAATCCAAACGCTGTTCCCCCAATGAAGTCCCCAATCTTCAACATGCGGATACCGCGGTTTTCCGGCGGTGAGCACAGCCTACAGGGGCGGCCGGACAGCCGCCTGTCATATGCCCCGCGGCGGCCCCCAACATGCCCAGCCAGCCCAAGTTCGTCCCAAGCAGTCCGGACGTAGACTGGCCTTCAAATCACTTCGAGTGACGTGGAGTCCCGATGCTCTGGAAGCTGCTCGTTGAATACCTGCGGCCGCAGCGGCGGCTGCTGATCGCCGTCGTGGTTTTCCAGCTGGCGCAGTCCATCGCCTCGCTGTACCTGCCCACGCTGAACGCGGACATCATCGACGAAGGCGTGGCGAAGGGGGACACCGGGTACATCCTGCGGGTGGGCAGCCTCATGCTGTTCATCACGCTGCTGCAGATCGCCTGCGCCGTCACCGCCGTGTACTTCGGGGCGAAGGCCGCGATGGGCATGGGGCGGGACCTGCGCGGGGCCATCTTCACCCGGGTGGGCGAGTTCTCCGAGCAGGAAGTCACCCGGTTCGGCGCCCCGAGCCTCATCACCCGCTCCACCAACGACGTCCAGCAGGTCCAGCAGCTGGTGCTGATGTCCGCCACGCTCATGGTGGCCGCGCCCATGCTCAGCATCGGCGGCGTGATCATGGCCGTCCGGCAGGACGCGCAGCTGTCCTGGCTGATCGCCGTCAGCGTGCCCGTGCTGCTGATCGGCGTCGGCTTCATCGTCAGCCGGATGGTGCCGCTGTTCCGCAGCATGCAGGTCCGGATCGACACCGTCAACCGCGTGCTCCGCGAGCAGCTGGCCGGCATCCGCGTGGTGCGGGCGTTCGTGCGGGAGGATCTGGAGACCGACCGCTTCGCGCAGGCCAACGCGGACGTCACGGAGACCGCCCTGCGCGCGGGCCGGCTGATGGCGCTCGCCTTCCCGGTGGTGATGCTGGTGCTGAACGTCTCCAGCGTGGCGGTGATCTGGTTCGGCGCGTTCCGGATTGAGGACGGCTCCATGCAGGTGGGCACCCTCATCGCGTTCCTCAGCTACCTGCTGCAGATCCTGATGTCCGTCATGATGGCCACGTTCATGGCCGTGATGATCCCGCGCGCCGCCGTTTCCGCGGACCGGATCGGCGAGGTGCTGGAGACGGAATCGTCCGTGCGCCCGCCGGCCCGCCCGCTTGGCTTTGCCGGCGCGGGCGGCGGGCCGGGCGCCGTCGGCACCGGCGAGCTGGAGATGCGCGGCGTCCGCTTTGCGTACCCCGGCGCCCAGCAGCCCGTCCTCAGCAACATCACCTTCACCGCCCGCGCGGGGCGGACGACGGCGATCATCGGCAGCACGGGGTCGGGGAAAACCACGCTGGTGAACCTGATGCCCCGGCTCTTCGATGCGAGCGGCGGCACGGTGCTCATGGGCGGGGTGGACGTGCGCGAGCTGCACCCGGACCTGCTGTGGGGGCACATCGGGCTGGTGCCGCAGCGGCCGTACCTGTTCTCCGGCACGGTTCGCAGCAACCTGCTGTACGGTAAGCCGGACGCCACGGAGGACGAACTCTGGGGTGCGCTGGCCACGGCCCAGGCGCAGGACTTCGTCCGGGAGCTGGAGGGCGGCCTGGATGCGCCCATCTCGCAGGGCGGCACCAACTTGTCCGGCGGCCAGCGGCAGCGGCTGGCCATTGCCCGGGCGCTGGTGAAGCGGCCGGAACTGTACATCTTCGACGACTCGTTTTCGTCGCTGGACACCGCCACGGACGCCCGGCTCCGCCAGGCGCTCAAGCACGACACCTCCGGGGCCACCCTGGTGATCATCGCCCAGCGGGTGTCCAGCATCATCGACGCGGACCAGATCCTGGTGCTCGACGACGGCAGGATCGTCGGGCGCGGAACGCACGGCGAGTTGCTGGAGACGTCCGAGACGTACCGGGAGATCGTGTCCTCGCAGCTGGCGGCGGAGGAGGCGGCATGAGCACCTCCAGCCGCACCGGGCGGGCCCCGGAAACCGGGCCCACCGCCGTCGTACGTCCTGCGGGTCCGGCGGGGAGCGCGGAACGGCCAGCAGGCCCGCCGCGGCCTCCGATGGGGCCGGGCAGGGGAGGGCCGTTCGCCGGGATGAATGTGCCGGCGGAGAAGGCGATGAACTTCGGGGCGTCGGCCAGGCGGCTGCTGGGGACGCTGCAGCCCGAGCGGCTGTGGCTGGTGCTGGTCCTGGCGCTCGCCGTGGCGAGCGTGGCGTTCTCGGTGATCGGACCGCGGCTGCTGGGGGAGGGCACCAACCTGATCTTCGCCGGCGTGGTCTCCAAGAACCTGCCGGCCGGGGTGAGCAAGGCGGACGTGATCGCGGGGCTGCGGGCGGCCGGCAAGGATTCACAGGCGGACATGATCGGCGCCATGACGCTGACGCCGGGGACGGGAATCGACTTCGCGGCGCTGCTCTCGGTGCTGCTGTGGGCGCTGGCGCTGTATGTGCTGGCGTCGGCGTTCGGCTGGATCCAGGCGTACGTGCTCAACGGCGCGGTGCAGCGGACGGTGTACCGGCTGCGCGAGCAGATCGAGGCGAAGATCCACCGGCTGCCGCTGCGGTACTTCGATTCGATCCAGCGCGGCGAGCTGCTGAGCCGGGTGACGAACGATGTGGACAACATCTCGCAGAGTCTGCAGCAGTCGATCTCCCAGGCTGTCACGTCGTTGCTCACCGTGGTGGGCGTGCTGGTGATGATGTTCCTGCTCTCCCCGGTGCTGGCGCTGATTGCGCTGGTGACGGTGCCGCTGACGCTGGTGACCACGGCGCTGATCGCGAAGAGGTCGCAGAAGCTGTTCGTGGCGCAATGGAAGCACACGGGAGAGCTGAACGGGCAGATCGAGGAGACGTACACGGGGCACGCGCTGGTGAAGGTGTTCGGCCGGCAGCGGGAGGTGGAGGAGCGGTTCCGGGAGAAGAACGGTGAACTGTTCGCGGCGAGCTTCGGGGCACAGTTCATCAGCGGCCTGATCATGCCGGCGCTGACGTTCATCGGGAACCTGGTGTACGTGGGGATCGCCGTGGTGGGCGGGCTGCAGGTGGCGTCCGGGGCGATGCAGCTGGGCGACGTGCAGGCGTTCATCCAGTACTCGCGGCAGTTCACCCAGCCGCTGGCCCAGCTGGGGTCCATGGCCAACCTGCTGCAGTCCGGCGTGGCGTCAGCGGAGCGGGTGTTCGAGCTGCTGGACACGGACGAGCAGAGCCCGGATCCGGCGCCTGCTGAGTCGCCGAACGGCGGGCGGGGCAGGCTGGTGTTCGAGGACGTCTCGTTCTCCTATTCGCCGGACAAGCCGCTGATCTCTTCCCTTTCTTTGGTGGCGGAGCCGGGGCAGACGGTGGCGATCGTGGGCCCGACGGGTGCGGGCAAGACCACCCTGGTGAACCTGATGATGAGGTTCTATGAACTGGATGCGGGGCGGATAACGCTCGACGGCGTGGACGTCACCGCGATGACGCGGCACGAGCTGCGCTCGCGGATGGGCATGGTGCTGCAGGATACGTGGCTGTTCGGCGGGACGATCCGGGACAACATCGCCTACGGCCGGCCCACTGCCACCGAGGCGGAGATTCTGGAGGCGGCGCAGGCGACGTATGTGGACCGGTTCGTGCACTCCCTGCCGGAGGGGTACGACACCGTGCTGGAAGACGAGGGTTCCAACGTTTCGGCCGGCGAGAAGCAGCTGCTGACGATCGCGCGGGCGTTCCTGGCCCGGCCGTCGGTGCTGATCCTGGACGAGGCGACTTCTTCCGTGGATACGCGGACCGAGGTACTGGTGCAGAAGGCGATGAGCGCTTTGCGCTCGGATAGGACGAGCTTCGTGATCGCGCACCGGCTGTCCACCATCCGCGACGCCGACCTCATCCTGGTGATGGAGGCAGGCCAGATCGTGGAGCAGGGCACGCATGCTTCCCTGTTGTTGGCCGGCGGGGCTTACTCGGCGCTGTACGCGGCGCAGTTCGCGGCTCCGGTGGCGGAGGTCTAAGGGCGGTCCTCGCGAAAGCAGAGGGTTGCGAGAGCGGCTGGTTACGGGGAGGAGAAAGCATGGATGGACGGAGCATCTCGCCCGTTCCAGAGTCAGCCGACGACGATACGGGGACAACTTGGCTGATTCAGCGGGCATGGCCGGACAAGACACCAGGAGAATTTGTCCTGGAGGTCCTGACTCCGGGGCGGCCCGGAGTCCGGGGAGCTCACCTGCGTCACGGGCAGTTCGAACTTATCCCGTTGGACGATCCGGGACTGCCCGCCTTGCGGCGGGAAGCACAGCAGGGTGAATTGATTTCGTACTGGCCCCACCACCAGGCGGTCGTCCGGGCGGAGGGTCGCTACATAAAGATCTTTAAGCGCGGCAGCGCCGTCGTGCCGGCCGAGCGTTGCGCACAGATGGACGTCCTACTGGACGTCGGCAACTTCACAACACCCAGAATCCTCCGGCAGAGCTCCCAGGAGGACGTCATCGTATTTAGCGCCATCGCGGGACAGACTCTGAACGAGCTGGGCCGGGAGGACGCCGCCGTCGGCGATGAAGCGTTCGCCGGGGCGTGGGAGAAATGGTCGCGGGCCTGGGTCGCGGAACTGAACGGATCCCATGGTCCCGCAGCGCAAAGCGTTCTCGACAGCCTTCCGCTCCGTTCACCGGAGTGGGAAGCCACGAAAATGTGTCGCCGGGTGGACGACTGGCTGCGGCACAATGAAAACGCCCCGGAGTTCTCGCCTCAGCGCGATGCCTTGCGCGCCGCTGCGGAGCATGTGGCCGTGAACCTGCTCCGGACGGCACCGGATCCGCTGGTGTGGGCCCACGGAGACCTTTACGACAGGCAGATCATCGTTTCCGACGGCGACATCCCGCCCGGGTTGCTGGACTTCGACAGTACGGCCCGGCACGAGGCCGCCCGGGATCTGGCCGGCCTGGACGTCCGTCTGGAGCTTCATCTACGAAACAACCGCATGACGCCCGAACGATATCTGACGGCTCACACGCAGGTGCTGGCCACCGCCGAGGAACTGCGCGTCAGTCCGGACCGGTTCGATGCGTACTCGGACGCCGTCTGGCTCCGTCTGGCACTTTCTCCGCTACCTGGCCGCTTCTCCCTGGCCATCGGCGTCCTCGCGGAACGGGCCGAAAAGGTACTGAGACAGTGAGCCGGCCCGCCAGATGACGGCATCGGCACATTCCTCGAACGCCCCTGAACCAGCAAGATGCCCGGGCACCGATTCCGAGGCGTCCGGGCATTCTTGGAGCAGGTGGAGTAAACACCCTAGAAGGTGATGCGCGTGCCTCCGCCCCAGGACGTGGTGGGTCCCGGAACCCAGCGCTGCGCCGATGCACGGCCCGCATTCAGGTAGTTGGGCTTCCGATAGGTCGCCACGACCCGGATGAACCTGTCCCGGTCATTCTGGGTAAGCCGGTACGTCGATCCGGTGGCTCCGGCGATCGGCTTCTCGTCCCGCTGCCACTGCCAGGTAACGGACGTTGCGGCGGGGAACGTCGCCGTCGTAGATGCCCGAAGAACCTGCCCCGCGGCGTAGGTGCCGTGCACGACGGGGTTGGCAAGCCTTGTGAAGACCGCCAGAGGCCTAATCGCACCTGAGGACATGGTGGCATTGACGGTGCCGGCGCGTTTGAACGTGACCTTAAAGGTGATCTGGTACCGGGATTGAGTGCCGCCGGGCCCCAAAATCGATTTATGGGGAGCAGGGCCCGGCGGCCTGGTCGGTCAGTTCATGGGGTGCGCTTCCCGACCAGATACTGAGAGTCTGCTGAGAGCACCCTAGAGTTAGCTAGTAACCTTGGGCCGCCCACCGCGTGGTTCCCCCTTGATTTCGGACAGGGGATGGCTCCTGCAGCGCACGGAACTCTTTCCGTGGGAACGGACCGGCGCACGCCGTCTTGAACCGCCCCGCGTTCGGATACGTGTGCTCAGTGTGGACGGAAATTCCGGCCGCACCGACCCGGGAGGTCAGGATCGATCATGAATAAGAGCATCCCACTAGTGGTCATGGCCTGCGCCCTGGGCATCGCGGCTCTCACTGGCTGCGGGTCCTCACCCACGGGGGGCTCGACTGGGCAGGGCTCGTCTTCCTCGGCAAGTTCTTCGCCGGCAGGTTCCGGTCCTGCGGCATCGGCGCCGGCCGTGGCCGGAGCCGTGGTCCTGAAGACGGCCAGCACCTCGCTAGGAACCATCGTGGTCAATGAGAAGGGAATGGCGGTGTACTTCTTTGACAAGGACACCGCGAACTCGGGCAAGAGCGCCTGCGATGCCGGGTGCTCAATGATGTGGCCAGCGGTTAAAGCCACCACCCCGATGCCCGGCGTGGACGGGGTAACGGGCAAGGTCGGCACCATCAGCCGCGACGACGGAACGATGCAGGCGACCGTCAACGGGCGCCCGGTCTACACCTATGCCAAAGACATGGCCGCCGGCGACGTCAAGGGCCAAGGCGTTGGCGGGATCTGGTGGGCCGTCGCTCCGGGCGGTGACAAGGTCAGCGGTTCCACGCCTGGGTCGTCAGGGTACTGAGCAGCCGCCACCAACACCTCGGAACTCCTCGACTCTCCGCCCCTTCGGATAGACCCCTTCGAGGCGCTGATTGGTTCCCTATAGCTTGGCCGCCAGGATCGTCTTTCCACTGGCGAGCGAGCGGATCTCAATGCTGCCTATCTGGGCTACCGGGAGGCTGGTGGTTGCGGCGGGAGTCACTTCTGTCCCTGATCCCGCTGCCCAAGTCGCGACCTGGGTTCTTGTGCCGTGGAAGTCCACGATGACCAGTGCATACTCCGCGAAGCCAGAATCGCCGGAGTCCGATTGAGGGGGAAGGTTGCCCGGGGAAGGCGTGTAACGGCATGTCCAGTCGATCCGTGTTCCCCAAGGCACCGCGGTGAGGGACCCTGTGGCGCTCAGTTGGGTGGGAGCGACCGGCGCAAACTTCAGATTGATTGCCGTGGTGGGCTGGATCTGCCCGGCAGGTGGCGCCGGAGCAGTGAGCATCACCGTCAGGCCCGAGGCTATCGCACTGGCCCCGAGTACCAGCGCGGCGACGGCCAGGCGCGTCCTCTTCCGGCGCCGCCGAACCTTTGCAGTCAGCCCTGGAAGCATGTTCGGGGAGGGCGCAGCCGTGCCATCGTTGATCGCTTCTGCGTCCGCCGGAGTCAGCGCGGCCAGCAGGCCGGGGAGCCCCGCGAGATCCACGACGGCGGCGGTGCAGGCATCGCATCGCGCGAGGTGCTCCTCGAACTCGTGGCGTTCCGAGGAGTTGAGGGATCCCAGAACATAGGCGGCGTCCCACTGGCGGTACCTGTCCATCCCGTTCGAAATCATAGTGTGACTCCCCGTTCCTGGAGGGCCAGCCGCATTGCCCGGAGCGCATAGTGGAGCCTGGACTTCACCGTGCCCTCGGCAACGTGGAGTTTTTGGGCGATTTCTGACGTGGTTTCGCCGTGATAGTAGGCGTGCATTATGACGTCCCGGTGCTCGGGGGAGAGGCCAGCGAGGGCGTCTCCTATCAGCCACGTATCGAGGATCCGATCGGTTTGATCCGCCGCCGCCGTCTCGGGCAGACTGTCGCCAGGGACTTCGTGCTGCTTGCGGGCGCTGCGCCGGTCATCGATGACCAGATGTCGGGCGACGGTGAAGAGCCAGGAGCGGACCGCCGGCTCCGGACGCTGCAACACGGCCGGATGCTTCCAGAGGCGGATCAGGGTCTCCTGCACGATGTCCTCGGCCGCGGCATGGTCCCTGGTGAGACCGCTGACGAATCGCCATAGAGCGGGAGCATAGGTCTCGTGCAGCAAACGAAGCATCTCATCCTGCTGATCAGCCATGTTCACCTCCCGCTAGCTATGACGTTGCCGGGCCGCCGACGGTTCATTCTGAACGTTGAAACAAGGTCAGCCACACGAAAGCGATCATCTGTGTCCGCAGCGGATTGCAGGCCCGAACTTCTTAGAATTTCGTGGCTGTGTTTCGCCCCTCGCCAGTCGTGCCTTATCACCGCGGCGCGAAGACGGCGCCGACGCTAAAAGTGCCCGGTACCATTTCCGTGATTTTGCAGAGGCGTGAGACACCGCATGGGGCGGCAACACCGTTCCAGCCCAGGAATTCTGTTACGGTCATGCCGCCCATCATTCCCACGTCGGCTCCTGGCTCCGCGTCAAGCGTCACGGTCTGCCCGATGCTGAAGACAGCTGGCTGACAAAAGACGGTACCCACCTGTCCTGAGAAGCAATTCACGCCCGCGGGGCTGCTCGTGACGGAACCTGAGCCGCTCACAAGTGCGCCGTTCATGCTTCTGATCAGCTGATTCTCGATCGAAACGCTGATGGTGAATGCTGCGGCGGGCGGAGGCATCATAGGCGGAGGCATCATCGGCGCAGGCAGCGCAGGAGCTGGCGGTCGAGAGGGTGGCGTAGCGTGTTTTGGAGCCGTCGGTTTCGGGCGCAGGCTGGGGCTGGCTGGGGTATGTGCTGGAACAGTCCTGGCCGGTGTCCGCGGGGCCGCCGTCGAAGACGCCGCAGGTGCCCCCGCCGGGGCGGTTGGGCTTTGGGTTGGACCGGGCGGTGAGGTTGTGGACCCGGCCGTTGTCGCGGACGGCGCCGGGCCAGAGCAGGACGCGACCGAAAGGCAAATGAGTCCGGCCAAGACAAGCAGGGGATGCTTCGTGGCCTTCGCCGTCCGCGGGCGAGACATGGGCTGGTCGGAGGATCGGGTCCAGCGGGCCGTGGCCGCGTTTACGGCAGCCACAATGGCAGCGTTCGTCGTGGCTCTGGTGGTACTCATTATCTGGCCCTCCCGGGGCCCCTGCGGCTTCTGATTCGGTTCATTTCCCCGAGGCCCTAATACTCGTTTTCCCTGAATGCGATCCGGGCGAGGAGTACGCACTGGGGGACATTGCTCGTGCCCGTACATGAACCCGCCTGACCGAACCGTATTACTGGCATTACGGTATGGGGCTGTGTTTGGTTCAACGTCCGGGATGAGTTGTAGGGTGCCGGATCTCGTCATGCGCAGCGGGAGGTGAAGATGCCTGACCAGCAGGATGGGTCGGCTCCGTTGCTTTGCCTTGGTCGGCTCCGTTGCGAACATTGGCCGCCGAGGCACCTATGTGCCCGGCGCCTGCAGCACCCCAACCGCCGCCACCAAATAAGGCACCGGATCCGGATCCGTCCCGGCGGCCCACTGCATCCACGCCTCGAACGTCGCGCCCATGAACGCGGCACACAGATACCCCGCCACATCCTCACCGACCCCAGCCGAAACCAGGTACACCCGCGCCCTATCCCGCTGCGGCGCCAGGGACTCGTAGCTCCGGCTGGCCAGCTCGGGGTGTTCGGCGATCAGCCGCAGCCGGCCCCGCGTCACCGCGAGGTCAGGCAGAACAGAAACCCCCGCAATGGCCGCCTCCCGCAGCCGCGCCAGGACGTCCTCGCCGGCGCCGCCGGTAACCCGGGCTGAATCCAGAACCCGCCCAGACGCCTCGATCACCGGCTCCATGCCGCCCCAGATGAGCTCGGCTTTGCTGGAGAAGTAGCGGTACAGGCTCTTGCGCCCGATCCCCGCCTCGCGCGCGATGTCCTCCATGGACGTCTGCTCGTAGCCGCGCTCGGCGAACAGCTGCAGCGCGGTGGCGGCAACAGCGTCAGGATCAATCGTCACCGGGCGCCCGGTGGAACGCTGAACTGCGGTCTTCACAGCATCCGAAGGCATCCCATCAGTATTCACCCTTACATAATGACACGGAGTGTCATAAAGTGGACTCCACCCAATAAAGCAACGTCTGGATGGACATCATGGGCAACGAAGCCACATGGCAGGAAGCCACCACCAGCGGCCGCTTCGCCGGCAAGACCGTCATCGTCACCGTGCTGGACGTCGGCACCGGCTCTGTGGTCAACGTCGCCTCTGAGGCCGGCCTGCGCGGGTCCGCCGCCGGCGCCGCCTACACCGCGTCCAAGCACGCCGTCGTCGGTCTGACCAAGAACTCGGCCGTGATGTACGGGCCCAGGGGCCTGCGCTTCAACGCCGTGGCACCCGGCCCCACCATCACCAACATCGTGGCCAACTGGGGATCCCAGCTCGCGGCCGAACGGCTCGGCCCGCTGATGCAGGCCACCGTCCCCACACCCGCCACCGCCGCGCAGCTCGCCGCCTCCATCACCTTCCTGCTCAGCGACGACGGCACCAACATCAACGGCTCCATCCTCGCCTCCGACGGCGGCTGGTCGGCGCTGTAGGGGAGCGACACCAAGCGCAAGCGGACGACGGCGGGAGGTCCCGCCGTCGTCCGCCACCGTCGCGGCGCACAGCCGTGCTCGCCTCGAATAGGCTCCACGAGTCACGCTGGTGAAGCTGATGATGAGGTTCTACGAGCTGGATGCGGGGCGGATAACGCTCGACGGCGTGGAGGTCACCACCGTCTCCCGGCGCGGGCTGTGCTGCGGATGGGCATGGTGCTGCAGGATTCCTGGCTGTTCGGGGGACCATCCGGGACAACATCGCGTACGGCCGGCCTTCGACTACCGAAGCGGAGATCCTGGAGGCAGCAAAGACGGCGTATGTGGACCGGTTTGTGCACTCTGCCGGAGGGCTACGGCGCCGTGCTCGACGACGAGGGCGCCAATGTGTCCGCCGGCGAGAAGCAGCTGCTGACGATTGACCGGGCGTTCCTGGCCCGGCCCTCTGTCTTGATTTTGGACGAGGCGACGAACTCGGTGGATACGCGGACCGAGGTGCTGGTGCAGAAGGCGAAGAGTACTTTGCGGTCCGACCGGACGTGCTTCGTGATCGCGCACCGGCTGTCCACGATCCGCGACGCCGACCTCATCCTGGTGATGGAGGCCGTGCAGATCGTGGAGCAGGGGACGCATGCTGAACTCTTGGCGGTGGGTGGGGCGTACTCGGCGCTGTACGCGGCGCAGTTCGCGGCTCCGGTGGCGGAGGTTTGAGTTCCAAGGTCTGAGGTCAGTGCCGGCGTTGGTCTTGGTGCGCCTGAGCTACGAAGTGCTCAACCCGACGATCCGGAACAAGCCAGATCAGCGCCACCACCGTATAGACCGCAACTCCCAACAAGGGCTGTACTCCGCTCAGCGCAAGGCCCGTCAAATAGATCAGCGGGGACGCCTTACCCTTCCAGTCCCTGCCGACGGCCCGGGCGAGGGCACCGTCCCTGCCCTGCTGGCGGATGAGGGCCTGCTGCAGGATGAAGTAGGCAATGGCTGCGCAGAGGAGATTGATCCCGTATACAAGAACCGGGACCTGCAGAAACCCGGACTCGTCCATCCAACGGGTGCTGAACGGGAAGAGCGACAGCCAGAACAACAGGTGCAGATTCGCCCAGAGGATCCCGCCGTTTACCCGGTCGGCCAAGTGGATCATGTGGTGGTGGTTGTTCCAGTAGATACCCACGTATACGAAGCTGAGCAGGTAGCTGAGGAACGTGGGCAGCACAGCGGCCAACCCCTGCCACGTCGGTTCGTGGGGCACACGCAGTTCAAGCACCATGATGGTGATGACGATGGCCAGTACGCCATCGCTGAATGCCTCGAGGCGATTCTTGTTCACTGAGTTCCCTTCATCAGCGCATCATCCCAAGCCCCTGCCTCGTGGCCAATACCCGTCAGCGAGAAAGTTCAGGCCCAAGGTTCCCGCCACTCGATGGGGCGGTTGCGACAGGCGTTTATGCACGCGTAGCCGGGCCCAGTCGGGGGAGGCGTCGAACGATGTTTTTAGGCGTCGGAGCTAGCGGGCGTGACGTCCATTGACCGCGACCACTGCTCGCCCAGAACTCGTCAAATTCCCCGGCCCTCCCTAGGCTGCGGGTCGACGTCCGCGACGGGTTGCCGCAACGGGCCAACGGACTCGGAGCACGATCTTGCCGCCAGGGTTTCGTGGCCAGACTCGTCAAATCGAAACCGCTCGGTCAAAGAACTCTCCCTTGGACAGAACCCCGCCTTAACAGAAGCGGCGAGAGGCGAAGCACCGGCTTTCCACCGTCAGTGGGCGATGCCGCTCCTCCTCGAACCAGCCGTTGAGGTCGTCGGAGTTTCGCCCCTCCCGGCATGTCGCAGGCGTGCGGTGTTTCCAGGGAGCGCAGCATACTTTCAGGCCGAGCTGGCACGATAGCTCCATGAGTTCCGAAAAATCCCTGCCTCGACGCTCCGTGTTGCTGGGTACAGCTGCCACCACGGTGGGCGGCGCGCTGGGCTTGTCCGCCTGCTCCGTCTCTCCCTCGGGCGGCACCACCGTCCCGCTGGCTCCCGCCCCTTCGGCGCCACCCGGTCGTCCCTTCCGGATCGGGAAGCTCAGCGAGGTTAACGTAGGCGACACCGCCACAGGGAAAGCCAATGGGAGGACCGTTGTTGTCTTCAGACCTGAAGACAACAACGTCGTGGCTTATGACGCAACGTGCACGCACGCCGGCTGCACGGTGGCGCCTGCCGGTATGAACTTCGAATGTCCCTGTCACGGCTCCACTTTCAACGGGTCGGACGGCAGCGTCATCACCGGGCCGGCGCGCCGCCCTCTCCTGCCTTTAACCGCCGCCATCGACGGGGACTGGATCACAGTCATCGCTTGACAATGGATTAAATGGCACGTGGCGCCTCGCTTGGACTGTCGGGTCTGCTCTTTGAGATACCAAGCCCAGATGCGTCTGAGAGCGCCGGAAGGCTCGGTCGGGCCTGCCGCACGGCCCTACAACACGGCCCGGCCTGGGAGGTCCTCACCTTGCGCCCTGGCACGAGCAAACAAACTGTCCACACCAATACGGAAGCGATATACGCTGTGCAAGCTTGGGAACTCCGCCTGCTGGCCGTGGCGCAAGCTTCCACGGCCGCTCCACTGCCGGTTGACGGAATCTCGCGCTCATGCTGGCAGGGCGTCGAATTCCGCCGTGACGCTGTGGAGCGGGAGGCAGGGCAGCACCCCGGCCCTCCACCCGCCGTCGTAGTACATGGAAAACACGGCGCAATGTTCGGACCCCGCCCGTAATGTGGTCACATGCCTCGTTTTGCGCTTGATATTGAGTCCGTCCCCCGCCCCGTCCGTTCGCAGGAGCTGCTGGATGCCGTGAACCACCGGGTCGTCATTGCCGATGGGGCGATGGGCACCATGCTGCAGGGGCGGGAGCTGTCGCTCGAGGACGACTTCCTGGGGCTGGAAGGCTGCAACGAGATCCTCAATGCCACGCGGCCGGATATCCTCGCGGACATTCATGACGCGTACTTCGCGGTGGGAATCGATGCTGTCGAAACCAATACCTTCGGCGCGAACTGGTCCAACCTTTCCGACTACGGCATCGACGACCGGATCGAAGAGCTCGCCCGGAAGGGTGCGGAGATCGCCCGGGACCGCGCCGAAGCGGCAGAAAAATCAGACGGACGGATGCGGTGGGTCCTGGGCTCCATGGGGCCGGGCACCAAGCTCCCCAGCCTCGGCCACACCACCTACGACTACCTCAAGCAGACCTTCGCCCTGCAGGCCCAGGGCCTCATCGACGGCGGAGCGGACGCCTTTCTCATCGAGACCAGCCAGGACCTCCTGCAGACCAAAGCCGCGGTCAACGGCTGCAAGCAGGCCATCGTGTCCCGCGGCATCCGGCTCCCGATCTTCGTCGAGGTGACCGTCGAAACCACCGGAACCATGCTGATGGGCTCCGAGATCGGCGCCGCGCTCACCGCCCTCGAGCCGCTCGGCGTCGACGCCATCGGCCTGAACTGCGCCACCGGGCCGGACGAGATGAGCGAGCACCTGCGCCACCTCGCCAGGCAGTCCTCCGTGGCCATCGCCTGCATGCCCAACGCCGGCCTGCCCGTCCTTGGTGCCAACGGCGCGCACTATCCGCTCTCGCCTACCGAACTCGCCACCGCGCACGAGCAGTTCGTGCGCGAATTCGGCCTGGGCCTCGTGGGCGGCTGCTGCGGTACGACGCCGGAACACATGGCCGCCGTCGTCGAGCGTCTTGCGCCCTTCCGCACCGCCTCCGCCGTCACCATCGGCGGGCGGGGCGCCGACGGCGGCCGCCTTCCCACCGAGCGTGAAGCAGGCATCGCTTCCCTTTACCATCACGTGAATTTCGACCAGGAGTCCGCGTACCTTGCCATTGGTGAGCGCACCAATGCGAACGGTTCGAAGGCGTTCCGCCAGGCGATGCTGGAAGAGCGCTGGGACGACTGCGTCGACATTGCCCGCGAGCAGGTCCGCGGCGGCGCGCACCTGCTCGACGTGTGCATTGACTACGTGGGTCGCGACGGCGTGGCCGACATCAAGGAGGTCGTGTCACGTTTCGCGTCGGCCTCCACGCTCCCGCTCGTCATCGACTCCACCGAACCGCCCGTGCTGCAGGCCGGGCTCGAACACATCGGCGGGCGCCCGGTGGTCAACTCCGTCAACTACGAGGACGGCGACGGCCCGGACAGCCGCTTCGCGCGCATCATGCCGCTCGTGAAGGAACACGGCACCGCCGTGATCGCCCTGACCATCGACGAACACGGCCAGGCACGCACCACCGAGGGCAAGGTGGCCATCGCCTCCCGCCTCGTCGACGCACTGGTGGGCGAATGGGGGATGCGCGTCGAAGACATCATCGTCGACGCACTCACCTTCCCCATCGCCACCGGCCAGGAAGAAACCCGCCGCGACGCCATCGAAACCATCGAGGCCATCCGCCAGATCACCACGAAGTATCCCGGTATCCAAACCACCCTCGGCGTCTCCAACGTGTCCTTCGGCCTGAACCCGGCAGCGCGCATGGCCCTGAACTCGGTGTTCCTGCACGAGGCCGTGCAGGCGGGCCTCACCAGCGGCATCATCGACGCGGCCAAAATCGTGCCGCTCGCTTCACTGCCGGAGGAGCAGCGCAAGGTGGCCCTGGACCTCGTCTGGGACCGCCGCGAATACGACGCCGACGGCAATCTCACGTACGACCCCTTGGCCAGCATGCTGGACCTGTTCGCCGGCGTCGACACCGCAGCGCTGAAGGACCAGCGCGCCGCGGAACTTGCGGCGCTGCCCACCGGCCAGCGGCTGGAGCGGCGCATCATCGACGGCGAAGGAAAGGGCCTTGAAGAGGACCTGGACCTGGCCCGCGCCGAGGGAATGACCCCGCTCGGCATCATCAACGACTACCTGCTCGAGGGCATGAAGGTTGTGGGCGAGCGCTTCGGAGCCGGCGAGATGCAGCTGCCGTTCGTGCTGCAGTCCGCCGAGGTGATGAAGACCGCGGTGGCTCTGCTCGAGCCGCACATGGAGAAGTCGGATTCCTCGGGCAAGGGCACCATGGTGATCGCCACTGTGCGCGGCGATGTGCATGACATCGGCAAGAACCTGGTGGACATCATCCTCACCAACAACGGCTACAAGGTGATCAACCTCGGCATCAAGCAGCCGATCGCCGACATCATCGCCGCGGCCGAGGAGCACAACGCAGACGTGATCGGCATGTCCGGCCTGCTCGTGAAGTCCACCGTCGTGATGAAGGAGAACCTTGCCGAGCTGCAGTCACGTGGCCTGGCGAAGAAGTGGCCGATCATCCTCGGCGGTGCAGCCCTGACGCGCGCCTACGTCGAGCAGGACCTCGCGGGACAGTTCGACGGCGAGGTCCGCTACGCCAAGGACGCCTTCGAAGGCCTGTCGCTCATGGAGCCGTTGGTGCAGGTGGCCCGCGGCGCTGACCCCGCAGAGGTGGGCCTGCCCGCGCTGAAGAAGCGGATCCATAAAGGAGGCCCGAAGATCAAGGTGACCGAGCCGGAGGCCATGCCCGGGCGTTCCGACGTGGCCGCCGACAATCACGTGCCTTCGCCGCCGTTCTGGGGCACCCGTATCGTGCGCGGCGTCTCGCTCCACGACTTCGGTGCTTTCCTCGACGAGCGCGCCACGTTCATGGGGCAGTGGGGGCTCAAGCCCGGCCGCGGCGAGGACGGCGCCTCCTATGAGGAACTGGTGGAACGCGAAGGCCGGCCGCGCCTGCGGTACTGGATGGACCGCATCCTCGGCGAGGGAATGCTCGACGCGTCCGTCGCGTACGGCTACTTCCCGGTGGTTTCCGAGGGGGAACAGGTGGTGGTGCTGCACCACGGGGAGGACCGCGACGGCGTCCTCGGCACCGCGGGCCTGCTCGCCCCCGACGGCGGATCAGGCGGTCCGCTGGGCACCGAGCGGCTGCGTTTCGACTTCCCGCGCCAGCGCCGCGACCGCCACCTGTGCCTCGCCGACTTCGTGCGCTCGCGCGAATCGGGGCAGATAGACGTGCTGCCGGTGCAGCTGGTCACCGCCGGCGGCAATGTCGACGAGGTGACTGCCAAGCTCTTCGCTGGCGACCACTACCGCGACTACTACGAGCTCAACGGCCTGGTCATGCAGCTCACCGAGGCGCTCGCGGAGTTCTGGCATGCACGCATCCGCTCCGAGCTGGGTTTCGCAGCCGAGGAGCCGAAGGACAAGGCCGGCCTGTTCAAGCTCGACTACCGCGGTGCGCGGTTCTCGCTCGGATACCCCGCGTGCCCGGACATGGAGGACCGCCGCAAGGTGGTGGAGCTGCTGCATCCCGAGCGGATGGGCGTGGTCCTGAGCGATGAGCTGATGCTGCACCCCGAACAGTCCACCGACGCGTTCGTGTTCCACCACCCGGAGGCCAAGTACTTCAAGGTGTGAGTTGACGCCGGTCCCTGGCCTGGGCGGACGAAGCCTTCGCGGCTTGCCCGCCCGCGCGGGAGACCGGCTTCACCCGCCGGAGTGCCGCGAGAATGGCCCGCCCCACCACAGCGATTCCGACCACCGTGGTGATGCCACGCAAGGTGTCCCAGCCGGCCGTCGACGTCACCAGCGAGTAGAGCAGGAAGCTGCTGAGGTTGGTGCCCAGCGGCGCGCCGGGCACGTAGGAGATGCCAGTGCCGGCGCCCACCGCGAAGGGCCAGAACCACAGGTTGGTCAGCAGGCCGAACGCATAGGACGCCAGGATGCCGTAGCCGCACAGCATCCACAGTTCGGCTTTCCCCCGCACCCGCCGGGGGAGCAGGCCGGCCCCCGCGCCCACCCACGCGCAGGCGAAGATCTGGAACGGTGTCCACGGCCCGATGCCACCCCACAAGGCGCTGGAGACGGCGATGGTGGCGGCGCCGAGGAGCATGCCGAACCGGGGCCCGAAGGCCCGCCCGGCGAGGATCAGCAGGATGAAGACTGCCTCCACGCCCCCGACGCCGGTGCTCGCCACCCGCACCGCGGAACCTACGGCGGCCAGGACGCCGAGCAACGCCACCGTGTGCGCGGAGCGGACTGAACCGTCCATGGACACGACGACGGCGACGGCGGCAATCGGCGCGATGGCCAGCGCCGCGTAGGGGAGTGCCGCGGCGGCATCCTCCGGGAGGGCCGCAGCCAGCAGCGGCCAGCAGAATGTTGCGAGGGCCAGAAGGTTTGCGGCTACGAGAACCGCAAGCTCGACACTCCGAGGCATCCGGATGCGGCGCTGGCGTTCCGTTGCCGGGCTTTCCGCACCCGTGGAGTCCGTTGATTCGATAACCCGTTGCCTTGGTCCGGCGCCTGCCTGCAGGGCAAGCGGGAGGGGCGGTTCAGGTGCCGTGGCCGGCACAGCAGAGGGCACGACGCCGTCACTCATAGGGAGTATTCGGGCGCCGAGGCCGTGGGCAAAGTCGAGGTCGTGCGTGGCGATCAGGACCGCCGCGCCGGAGTCTGCCGCGGCCCGCAGCGCCGCCGAGACTGCTGTGCGCGCCGCAGGATCGAGTCCGCGGGTGGGCTCATCGATGAGGAGTACCTGGGGGTCGTCCATGGTCTGCAGCGCGATGGCAAGGATCCTGCGCTCTCCTGCGGAGAGGTCCCGGGGATGCTCATGTCCAATGGGGATCCGTACGTCTCCCCGCAAACGGGCCAGTCGTGACGCCGCGGAGCCAGGCGCAGGCTGCCCGCCGTTCTTTCGGTGAGCCTGGCGCCGCTCGGCCGCGCGGAGCTCTGCCGCGACGGTATCCCGTGTGAAGAGGTCGTCCGAGGCATCCGGGACAAGGGCGACTCGGCCGCCGTCGACCGTGCCGCCGTCGGCCGTTCCTGCACCGCCCCTTCCTGCGCCGCGCCTTCCTGCACCAACAGTGCCCTCACCGAGCGCGAGCGCCACCAGGAGGGACGACTTCCCGGCTCCGTTCGGCCCCACCAGGGCCACCACTTCGCCGCGGTGCAGGGTCAGGGATGCGTCGCGCACCAGCGGCGTGCCCTTGCGGTGCACCGCGAGATTTGCCGCCGTCAGCACGGGCGCGCCCCCGGGATCTGCAACCGGCGTCGGTTGCGCAACCGTCGGGGAAGCGGACGGCGCAGCACCCGGCACCAGGGCGCCGCCGTCGATGGTCCACCACGAGTCGGCAACCGGTACGAGCGGCTGCGCCCGGTGCTCCGCCACGATGACGCAGACACCGGCATCGCGGGCGAGGGCGTCGAGCACGGCGATGACGTGTCCGCGTGCTGCAGTGTCAAGGTCGGCCAAAGGCTCATCAACCAGGAGCAGGGCCGGCTGCTCCACCACCGCGGCGGCAATGGCCACGAGCGTTGCCTCACCCGCCGAGAGAGTGCTGACATTCCGATCCAGCAGCGCGGACACTCCGATATGCTCCGCGACCTCCAGGACCCGGGCCTTTGCGGCACCGGCTGCCATGCCGCGAAGCTCAAGTGCGAGGGCAATTTCGTCCCGGACCCGGGTGGAGGCGAATGCGGCGCGGGGATTCTGCAGGACGACGCCGATGACGCGGGCGGTATCGCGCGGCGGCGCAGCGGCACGGTCCGTTCCGGCGACGCTCACGGTGCCGGAAATTTCTCCGCCGTCAACGTGTGAGAGCAGGCCGGCGATACCTCGCAGGATGGTGGACTTGCCGGAGCCCGTCGGCCCGGTAATGACCGTTATGGACCCGCGAGACGGCGTGAATCCGGCGACCCGCACCTGCGCGTCACCAATGCGGAACTGTGCGTCCCGGACAAGAAGCGGTGCCTCGGTACCGCGGATGGGCTGATGGGCTGCCCGGCTCCCGAAGCCGCGCAGCTCCAGGGCCGCGGCAACCCGGCCGGCGTGCTCGAGGGTGCGCTCGAGCACGGGCACCAGGGCGCGGGGGCCAAAGCGTTCGCCCCGCAACCGAAAGGCCAGGCGTACGGAGGCCACGGCGTCGGAGAGGGCCGGCAGCGCCGCCCAGGCCACCACAAGGGTCCTGGCCAAGCCCTGCAGTGGGCCGCCGCGGGCCAGGTGCACGAAGCCGCGGGCCACGTCCACCCAGGCGTTGAGCAGGCCGAAACCGAGGATCATCCCGGCAATCGGCAGGGCGGACAGGACCGCCTCCCGCAGGCCGGGCGCCGTTACCGGACCGAGCAGGACCACGTGCGCGTACGGGGCAGGCAGCGGCACCGCCGGCAGGTTGAACAGGACCGGCTCACCGATGCCGGCCCCGTTGAAAAGGATGCGGTAGATGACCCGCGCCGCGATGAAGACGGCGGAGAGAGCCGCCGCTGCGCGTAACGGCGCGGGCCGAAAGGTCATGCCGCGGGTGAGGCCGGTGCGCCGTCGACCGTGTAAAGCAGTTCCAGGCTCTCTCCCGGGCTCACCTTCAGGGTGGCGAGGCCTTCCTGCGCGTATGCCCACTTACCGGAGGCCGGCTTGACCCACAGTGACCAGTAGGCAAAGGCGGCGGGCATCTTGCTGCATTCTTCCCGGTACGTGCCGCCCTTGTGGGCGATGTCGAGGTCTGCGGCGGGCACGCCGTTCACTCGGCACACCAGTTCCTTGGGATATTGGGCGGTGCCCTCGGTTTTCACCTTTGCCTCGTCGAGCACCTTGGAAGCCGGCGTCGGCGCGTCCACGGGCACGCAAACGGACGTGTCAGCGGCCGCCTGCTTCAGAGAGCCCGAATCGACGATGACCTTCACGCCGGCGCAGGGCTCGGAGGCGGCGCTGGATGAAGCCGTTGCCTCGGACGCCGGGGCAGAGGTAGTCGGCTGGGTGGCGGCGGGCGTGGAACAGGCGGCGAGGGTAAACAGGAGACCTGCGGCGGCGAGGGAGCTCGCGGCGGCAGTGCGGATCTGAGTCAAAGTCACGTGTCAAGGGTAGGGCGTTGTGTGTCCGGATCCGGATGCCGTCGCGTTGTGTGACGTTTAGTCACTCATCTGCGCGGGGCCACTGACGCAAAAAGGGCCGACGACGGCGCTCAGGTGAGTGCCGTCGTCGACCTTTCCGGGGGCGTTACCAGGCTTCCGATGCGGCCATCTTGGCTGCGACCGCATCCTCCGGGGCTTCGTACTGCGCTGCTTCGTGCTGCGCTTTTTCCTGCTGCGCGGCGCCCGACGACGGATGCGCTGCGACTGCCGCGGCGTGCTCGGCCAGCACCCCGGTCTGGTGGCGGATCTTCAGTCGGTAGAGGAGAGTGCCGCCAATGATCACGGCGGCTACGAAGATCACGCCGCCCCACTGCAGGTACCACTCGAACGGCGGCACCGAGTTGTAGATCTCAGGCCGGGGCCAGACCAGGTTCACCGTCATGGCCGCGCCCCAGAGGACCGCGAGGATGTTCACCGGCAGACCCCATGTGCCAAGGCTGAATCCGGCTTCGGACTGCTGATCCCGCAGCGGCCACTGCTTCAGGAGCCGGTTGCGCAGCAACGGAACAGTGACCAGCAGGTAGGACAAGTAGATCAGGACGATGCTGATGCTGGACAGGATGGTGAAGATGGCCGGCTGCATGACGTTGACTAGCAGCGGGATGACGGCGATGACACCGATCACGATCGCCGCGACCTTAGGGGTCCTGCGGACCGGATCCACTTTGCTGAGCTGCCGGCTGAACGGCAGGTTGTTGTCCCGGGCCATGGCGAACATCATGCGGATGGCTGCGGCGTGGACGGCAAGGGTGCAGACCACCACGGCCACCACGATGCATGCCAGGAACGCCTTGCCGAAAGGCCCGCCAAGGACGGAGAGCACGATGTGCTGGAGGCCGCCGTCGGCAGCCCCCACCTGCGGGTCGCTCAGGTCCGGTGCGGCCAGGATGCCGAAGAGCAGGATCAGCCCGCCCAGCAGGAATGAGGCGGTGACGGCGCGCAGGATTGCCTTGGGCGCGGTGCGCTTGGGGTCCTTCGTTTCCTCGCCGAGGGAGCTGGCGGTATCGAAGCCGTACATGACGTAGCCCGAAGCCATGGCGCCGATGAGGAAGACGCCGAAGAAGCCGAGGTCGTGGCCCTCGCCGAAGCCGTTGGTTTGGAAAAAGACCTCCGGTCCCCGCACAACATGCCAGCCCAGCGCCAGGATCAGCAGGACGGCCGCGATCAGTTCCACGAAGACGCCGATGCTGTTGATCCTGGTCATCAGCTTCACGCCGAAGGCGTTGATGAGGGTGGAGATGGTGATCATGATGGTGGCCAGCACCACGCCGTTCATGGCGAAGTCGTAGGGGCCCGTGCCGTCACCGACGAACTGGAAGCCGGACCAGAGCTGGGGCAGGGTGAGCTGCAGGGCCAGTGCCACGGATCCCAGCGCCATGATGGAGGAGAGCAGGAGCAGCCAGCCGGCCAGCCAGGACGAGGTCCCCGATGAGAGCCGCTTGGCCCAGTTGTAGACCGATCCCGCCACGGGGTAGCGGCCGGCCAGCTCGGCAAAGCACAGCGCCACCATCAGCTGGCCAACGAACACAATGGGCCAGGACCAGGCGTATGCGGGGCCGGCCATGGAAAAACCGAAGTAGAACAGTTGAAAGACACCGGTGAGGATGGAGATGTAGCTCACGCCTGCGGCGAAGCTGGCAAACTTGCCGATGCTCCGGTCCAGGGTCTGGGTGTAGCCGAATTCGTCCATGCCGCTTGAATCAATACTCTTGCTGGGTTCCATGTGAACTCCTATGTCAGAAAAGTACGACGTCAGAAAAGTACGCTCGATGCAACCCGCGGCCGCCATTGGATGCGGGTGAAATCAGTAGCCTCCGGAACTTGCCTCTCAGGCGAAGGACGGGCTGAGCTCCACCTCTTTCTTGACAGCGCCGCCGGCGTGGCTGGCGCGGATGAGGTCGGCCCGGATCAAATCAGCGCAGCGCTCGCCGATCATCATGACGGTGATGTTGGGGTTGACGGTGACGTGCTCGGGCATGACGGACGCGTCGGCGACGCGGAGGCCGGTGACGCCCTTGACCCGCAGCTCGGGATCCAGCGGTGACATGTCGTCGTCGGCCGGGCCCAGGCGGACCGTGCCCACCGGGTGGTACACGGTGTTGTGGGTCTTGCGGATGTAGTCCCGCAGCTCCTCGTCCGTCTGCGCTTCGACGCCGGGCGAGAGCTCGCGGCCGGTCCATTCGGCCATGGCGGGCTGGGCTGCGATTTCGCGGGCCTTGCGGATGCCGGCCACCATGACGCGCATGTCGTGGCCTTCGGGATCCGTGAAGTAGCGCGGATCCACCATGGGTTTGTCGCGGAAGTCGCGACTGCGCAGCCTCACGGTGCCCCGGGAGCGGGCGTGCGTGACGTTCGGGGTGAGGGAGAAGCCGTTCTCGGTGGTGGGGTAGCCGTGCCGCAGGGTGTTCATGTCGAACGGGACGGAACCGTAGTGCATCATCAGGTCCGGGCGGTCCAGGCCCTCCTCCGTGGGGGTGAAGATGCCGATCTCCCACCACTGGGTAGAGGTCTGCACCATGGGCTGCCTGGCCTCGAACTGGACCACGCCTTCGGGGTGGTCCTGCAGGTTTTCGCCCACGCCGGGGGAGTCCACCAGCACCTCGATGCCGTGCGCAGCGAGGTGGGCTGCCGGGCCGATGCCGGAGAGCATCAGGAGCTTAGGGGAGTCGATGGCGCCGGTGGACAGGACCACCTCGCGGCGGGCGGAGAGCCGGTGGGTCCGGCCGAATGCGGAGTCCACCACGTCCACGCCGGTGCAGCGCTTGTCTGCGTCGAACACCAGCTGGCGGGCGCGGAGGCCGGTGAGCAGGGTGAAGTTGGGGCGTTCGATGATGGGGTGGATGTAGGAGACGGAGCTGGAGGCCCGGGTGCCGTCCGCGCGGCGGTTGATCTGGAAGAAGTTCGCGCCGTTGACCACGGTGGTGCCGGTGTTGAACTTTGCACGGGGAATGCCCGTCTGTTCGCAGGCGTCCAGGAGGGCGACGCCGGCAGGATCAGCCGGGGGCACGTTCATCAGGTGCACGGGTCCTGAGTCCCCGTGGTGGGGTGCGTCAGGCCCGGCGTCCTCGTTGGTTTCCAACCGCTTGTAGAGGGGCCAGGCGGCGTCGGCGTTCCAGCCGGTGGCACCGTACTTGGACTCCCACTCGTTCAGGTCCTCGCGGGGTGCCCAGAAGGCGATGCAGGAGTTGTGGCTGGAGCAGCCGCCCATCACCTTGGCCCGGGCGTGGCGCATGAAGGAGTTGCCGTTTTCCTGCGGTTCTACCGGGTAGTCCCAGTCGTAGCCGGATTCGAGCAGCTCCATCCAACGGTCCAGCTGCAGGATTTCGGGCAGGTTGCGGTCATCCGGGCCAGCCTCCACGAGGGCCACGGTCACGTCCGGGTCCTCACTCAGCCGGGCGGCGACGGCAGCACCGGCGGATCCGCCGCCGATGACGACGTAGTCGAATCCGCGGTCGGTGAGGTTGTCTATATTGTCGATGTGCATCTAGTTCTCCTTGCCGTGGTCGGCGAACCAGCCGGTTACCTCGGGGCTGGTGTTCTGGTAGATGTGCTTGGCTTCCTGGTACTCCGCCAGGCCCGTGGGGCCCAGCTCGCGGCCCACGCCGGACTGGCCGAAGCCGCCCCACTCGGCCTGCGGGAGGTAGGGATGGTAGTCGTTGATCCAGATGGTGCCGTGCCGCAGCCGGGATGCCACGCGCTGCGCCTTCCCGGCATCCTGGGTCCAGACCGCGCCGGCCAGGCCGTAGATGGTGTCGTTGGCGGTAGCCACCGCTTCGTCCTCGGTGCGGAACGTTTCCACCGTCACCACCGGGCCGAACGCCTCGTCCACGACCACGGACATTCCTCTTTCCACCCGGTCCAGGACGGTCGGCTGGTAGTAGAACCCGCCGTCGTACTTTTCCCCCTGCGGCGCCGCGCCGCCGGTCCGCAGCCGCGCACCCTCCTGGATGCCGCGCTGGACATAGGCGTGGACCTTGTCGCGGTGGGCTTCGGAAATCAGCGGCCCGGTTTCGGCGGCGTCGTCAAAGGGACCGCCGAGCCGGATGTCCCGGGCGCGGCGGACCAGCTCGTCCACGAAACGTTCGGCGATCGATTCCTCCACCACCAGCCGCGCCCCCGCGGAGCAGACCTGTCCGGAGTGGACGAACGCGCCGTTGAGGGCATTGTCCACGGCGGCGTCGAAGTCCGCGTCCGCGAACACCACGTTGGGATTCTTCCCGCCCAGCTCCAGTGCCACCTTCTTGACGGTGCCGGCGGCGGCCGCCGCGATGCGCTTGCCGGTCTCCAGCCCGCCCGTGAAGGAGACGAAGTCGACGGCGGGGTGTTCCGAGAGCGGTGCGCCCGCCTCCGCGCCGGCGCCGGTCACGAGGTTGGCGACGCCGTCCGGCAGGCCGAGGTCCTGCAGCAGCTGCATGGCCAGGATGGCCGTGGACGGGGTCAGCTCGGAGGGCTTGAGGACGAAGGTGCACCCGGCGGCGAGCGCGGGCGCGATCTTCCACGCCGCCTGGAGCAGTGGGTAGTTCCACGGCGTGATCAGGCCGCAGACGCCCACAGGTTCGTAGACGATTTTGCTGACGACGGCGGGGTTCCCGGCGTCGACCATGCGGCCCGCCTGCTGCCCGGCGAGCCTGCCGAAGTACTCGAAGCAGGCGGCAATGTCGTCCACGTCGATACGGCTTTCAACCATGCGCTTGCCGGTGTCCAGGGACTCGGCGCGGGCGAACTTTTCCCGGCGTTCGCGCAGTCCATCGGCGACTTTGAGCAGGAAGGTGCCGCGCTCGGGTGCCGGGACATTCGACCAGATTCGGGAGTCGAAGGCTGCACGGGCTGCGGCGATGGCGCGTTCGGCATCCTCCCGGCCGGCCTCCGAAACGGTAGCCACCAGTCGGCCGTCGGCGGGGTTGCGGATTTCGCGGACAGCGCCGGAGGCGGCCGGCTCCCATGCACCGTTGATGAACAGGCTGGATGCTGTTTCAGTTTTTGTGGTTTGGGTGACGTCCCGAAGGGGTGTGGCGTAAGTCATATGAGGGACAGTAATGCACATTGAACGACTGTTCAATAGTTTTCTTGAACAGTCGTTCAATGCTACGTGGCGGGCTCACTCCTGAAACGGCGCGAAGGCGATTTGCTCCGTGCGGGCAATGCTTCTCTGGATGGCGGCCTCATCAACGCCGAGAAGCGCCGTCAGCCACATGCCGTTTTGGATGACGACAATGTCAGCCGCCCGGGCCCTGCAAGCCTCCCAGGAAAGATCGGGTTGGGCGTTGGAAACCAGCGCAGCGAGGCCGTCGAGATAGCGGTCGAAGGCCTCGGCGTTGATCTGTGCATAGCCCTCGTCCGCTTGGGCGAGGGCCCAAAGGTGCAGGCGCAGGGACAGGTAGCGGGTGGTCAGCAGATCGGCGGCTGCCACTCGCCGCAGGGCCTGGCGCAGCTGTTCCTCCGGAGTGGACGACGGGTCGGGCGCCACCAGAAGAAGGTCATGCTCGTCGACCCGGCGCAGGGCTGCCCGTATCAGGGTCGTCTTGTCGTCGTAGTAGTAGTTCACCAGGCCGAGCGCGACGCCGGCTTCGCGGGCCACGGCCCGCATGCTCACACCCGAAATGCCATGGCGGGACAGCAGATCCAGCGCCGCCTCGAGAATGCGCGACTGCCTGTCCATCTGTTCGCCAGTGTTCACGGCATTCGTCCCCATCTGGCCAGACTATTGCCTAACCCGTAACGAGTGCATTTTCCGGGGCCGCATGACCTCGCGGCACCGGTTCAAGACCGCCCTTCGGCCCTAGCGGGATGACGCTGGAAGGCCTATCTTTGACCTGCCATATCCCGAGGGAAAGGAACGACGATGTTCACCTTGCAGATCAGCTATCCAGTCCGGGACTACGAGGCTTTCAAGAAAGTATTCGACTCCGATCCTGCAGGCCGCGCGGCCTCGGGCGCCAGGCTTGTCCGCCTGTTCCGGGATACCGAGGACCGGGACAGCGTGGCCGTGCTCCTTGACTTCGACACCAAGGATGCTGCGAACGCCTTTCTGGAACGGCTCCGCAGCGAGGTGTGGGACAAGCCGGAGGTGGTGGGGCAGTTGATGACGGCGGCGCCCACAGCCAGGATTCTGGAGGAGACGGCCCGCGAGGGCCAGGGCGCAGGCTGACCGCCGAGAATCCGGTGGTCGGCGCTGTAGGGGAGCAGCGCTAGCCGCAAACGGACGACGGCGGGAGGTCCCGGCGTCGTCCGTTCCTGCGGGTGTTGGCGGTCAGGATGTTGACCGCGTGTCGAACGCCGCCGCCGATTCCCGTAGGAGGCGCGCGACTGTGTCCACGGGCGTGCCGGCTGACCGTCGCCGGTCGAACCGTCGCAGGACGATGCGCCGCGTGCCCAGTCCGGGGACGTCGAGGACGTCCACCCCGTCATGGTTGATGCCGCTCAACGCCAAGGTCGGCACGATGGCGACACCCTCGCCCGCCGCGACGAGTGCGAGAGCGGTCAGTGTGTCCTGGTACTGATGCACGGTCTCCATCGGGGCGCCCGTTGACTGACGGAGCCGGCCTACGACCGAAGCGTTGGCGGCTGAGGAGTCGACGCCGATCCACGGAAGTGGCAGGCGGCCGAGGTCGACGTTCTCGGTGGTCAGCAGGGCACCGGCGGGAACCACCAGTTTCCAGGGCTCGTCCAGTAGGGGTTCCTCGATCATTCCGGCGGACAGTGAACGTGGCCCCGCCGTCGTCGAGTCGAGCTCGACCACAACGGCGTCGAGCGCGCGCTGCCGGAGCAGCCGCATCAAGGCAGGGAAGTCGTCCTCAACGATCCGGATCTGTAGCTGCGGGTACCGGGTGCGCCACCCGGGCAGGCGCGGGATCACCACCGTGCGAATAAAGCTGGTGAATCCGCCCACGCGCACCACCCCTGCGACCTTGGCCCCGCCTTCCATTCGGGCGCGGGCGACGCTGAGTGCGCGTTCGATCTCCTCGCCCGCTTCTGCTACCGCCAGGCCTGCGGGTGTCAAAACCGAGCCTTTGGGTGTGCGCACCACCAGCGCGTGCCCCGTCTCGTCCTCCAATTTATTGAGCTGCTGGGACACGGCCGACGGCGTAATCCCTAGTTCGTCAGCCGCGGCGAGCACTCCGCCCGTGCGGGCAACCGCAAGAAGAACTCGCAGTCGGCGCGGATCTATATCCATGTTAAGCAGTTCTAAACCCTATCTACAGCGGAATGCAATTGATCTACAGACTCGTTCGTCCTCATAATTGCTGTAAATGTGCAAGCAAGGGATGCAGGCTGGACCGTCCGGCGAATGAGGGCCCGGCCCGACCGCTGAGAAAACGGTGTTCCGGCAATGCCTGATCCCTACGGCAATGGAGCCGCTTCCCAAACAAAACACATAGCCCGCCATCTCCACTCCGTCCGGCGAATGGCAGCCGGGCATACCTCTGAAAGGACAAGATGGAACTGCTGTTTGAAATTTCCGGCTGGGCAGGCGCGGTTGCGATACTCAGTGCGTACCTGGCTGTTTCCATGGGGTGGCTGAAGGCTGGCAAGGGCTTCCAGACCGCGAATCTGTTGGGGGCTTGTGCCTTCATTGTCAATGGTGCATTCCACGAAGCGTGGCCGTCTGTGGTCACCAATATCGCCTGGTTCCTCATTTCGGCGGTAGCGCTTCTTCGCCTGCGCTCCAGGCAGGGGTCGCCGGTGGCCGCTAGTGAGGCCCCGTCGGTGCAATTTCCTGGCGTCCCTGACACAACCGGCCAACTGACCATCGTTGAAGCGCCTCGAGCGGCCAGTTTTACTTAAGCCGACGCAGCTTAGGCGGACGACGGCGGGAGGTCCGCCGTCGTCCGCTTGTCCTGCCTGCGAAATCAGTGGCCGTGGACCAGCCCGTCAGTTTCGGCGTTCACAGGTAGCTCTTTACGCTCGCGCGGAGTGCTTCCGTGTGCTCGTAGATCTCTTCCAACGAGCTAATGGGCACGCGAGTCTCTTCTTTGTTGTCGTCGAATATTCCGATGTATTTCTGACTGCGGTTGAAGTGCAGGCGCGCGATCGGCTTGCGGTTGTTGTCATCCAGCAGCACCGCAAAATAGGACTTGGCATCCCTCTGCACCACACGAGCCGGTTTCACCTCGCTGCAGACGATGGCCCGCACGATCTGGTACCCCTCGATTTCCTCGAGCGTTGTTTCCAAACCGTCGGCCTCGGCCAGGTCTGCTTCAGCCACAGGTGCACTGGTGACACTGGCGGCCACGGTTGCGTCCTCATTCTGCGGGAAACTCGGAGCGTCCAGCGCTTTCTTCAGGCGCTCGTTAACCTGGTCATTCAGGAACTGCTTGGACGCCTTGGTTACCAACGCCGTGAACTGCTCCCGTACTTTCTGCGTGTAGGGGCCCGGATACACGCGACCGGTCAGGAACTTGACCCACTCGTCCTCCGGCTCCTTGAACTGTGCAGCCAGTGTCCTTTTGAGTTCGCCAATGTATTTCAATTCACCGGCGGCGCTGATGATCGAGTCGAGATCAAAAACGTCCTTGGAAAGTTTTTGCAGTTCCGGTATCAGAGACTCGTCGATATCGGTCAAATCCAGCACCAGGAACGGCTTGGCGTCCATGCGGTTTGGCGCATCGAGGTCAGTGAAGAACTGGTACACCTCGCCGTTGGTGAGAATTGCGATCCTGGCGTTGGTCACGGCAAAGTACCGGAAAAGCTGGGATGCATGCTCGATTTTCACTGGCTCAGTGGACTTTTTGCATTCAATCAGGATCTGCACCTCGCCGTCCTTGACGATGGCGTAGTCGATCTTCTCGCCCTTCTTGAGGCCTACGTCCGCGATGAACTCTGGAACGACTTCCAGCGGATTGAAGACGTCATAGCCCAGGATTGTGGAAATGAATGGCATGACGAAGGCATTCTTTGTTGCCTCTTCGGTTTGAATCACACCTCGCTGTTGGCGCACCTTTGCTGCCAAAGCTGAGAGTTTTTCTGCAAACTCCATTTGCCCCCCTAAGAATTGATGGTGCTGCCAACCGTAGCGCAGCGACAAGCCAAATTGATGCTGCCACCGTCCCCACGCCCGCCACCGCGGCTCAGCTCGGCGATCTGAACTATATTCGGACAAGGAAAGGACCGGACTCATCGCAGGAACAAGTAAGGCGGATCTCTGAATGGCGGGAATGCCACCAGCCACAGTGGAAGTTAGCGACACCGTCGTCCGGCGCCTCGTCCGGGACCAGCGGCCTGACCTCGGCGATCGTCCTTTGGCGCGGGTGGCGAATGGCTGGGACAACGCGACCTTCCGGCTCGGCGATGACCTGGCCGTGAGGCTGCCTCGCAGGCCGGAGGCCGTTTCGCTGATACTGCATGAACAGCACTACCTTCCCGACATAGCCCGCCGCTCCCCGGTTGCGGTTCCTGTGCCCGTCCATGCCGGCCGGCCGACGTCGGACTTTCCTTGGCCGTGGAGCATCGTGCGGTGGGTCCCCGGAGCCGCCGCGGCCGACGTCGCCCCGGCACACCGCGGGCCGGCCGCTGAAGGCCTGGCTGATTTCCTCCGGTCCCTCCACGCGCCCGCCGAAACCGGCGTCCCGGTGAATCCTTTCCGCGGCGTGCCGCTGATGGACCGTGCCGCTACGGTGGCGGAACGGCTCGGGGACCGCGAACGCTACCCGCAGGCAGCAGCGCTGCGGGCGGTGTGGGCGCAGACCTGTGCCGCTAAACCCTGGAATGGTCCGGCGATGATGCTCCACGGGGACCTTCACCCGGGCAATATCCTGCTGGCGGACGACGGCGGGTTGGCCGGCGTCATCGATTTCGGCGACGTTGGGGCAGGGGACCCGGCCGTTGATCTTGCGGTGGGGTGGCTGATGTTCGACGGCGGCGCCCGCCACCGCTTCATGGGCGCCTATGGCCCCGCAGTGGAGAGGGACACCTGGATAAGGGCCCGGGGATGGGCTCTAGTCTTGTCCACCGCCATGCTGAGCAACTCCGATGACAATCCGCGGATGTTCACCGTGGGAGAGTTCGGGATCAGGCAGATTTTGGAAGGCTGACATTGCAACTCTGATGCCGGCTAAATTGTCAGTGCCTGCTGCCATGCTGTGGGTATGGAAGGCAGAGCAGTTGCGGAGACGTTGGAGGCCATGGAGGCCTCTCTCGCTGCCATGGCTGCACTTGCCGGTAGCGGGGCCGGGAAGGTCGCCTCGACCGGTGCTGACCCCCTTCAGGACGAAGCGGACGCTTGCCTGGACGGGCTGGCTGCGGCTGCCCGGGTGGAAGCCGGCATGGCCGCGCTGAAAGTGCACTTCGCCGCCGGATACGCCCACGCTTCCGCAGCCATGGCCGCTCCGGCCGCTTCCCCGCAGGAGCGCAGCGCCCAGGCAATGGCGGTGATAGCAGAGGTGGCCTGTGCCCTGACCGTGAGTGAAAGATCGGCGGCGGCCTTGTTGGCGGAGTCAGCCACCCTGACCACCGCGTTGCCCCTGACGCTGTCAGCGCTGCAGTCAGGGAGCATTTCGTGGCAGCACGCACGGGTGATGTGTGATGAAACATCCGGTCTGGACCCCGCCGCTGCTGCTGCCTTGGAGGCCCATTTCCTGGACCCCGAAGCTCCCTTTGCTGCGCGTGGCTGCCCGGCGGCAGAGCTGGTGCCGGGCAGGTTCCGGGCCAAAGCGCGGAGCTGGCGCGAGCGGCATCATCCTGTAAGCATCGAAGCACGCCACAGCAAGGGCGTGCAGGACCGTCGGCTGGAATATGCCCCGGACCGGGACGGCATGGCCTGGCTCTCGGCCTATGTGACTGCGGACGTGGCCGCGTCTGTTTGGTCCCGTGCCACGGAAGCCGCGCGTGCCCTGCAGGGGCCCGCCGAATCCAGAACGCTGACCCAGCTCCGTGCGGACGTCGCCGCTGACTGGCTGCTGGCGGGGGTGGCTGAAGGAACGCCGTCACCCAAGGCGCAGGTCCTGGTGACCGTTCCGGTGTTGTCGCTGCTGGGTGCCGGCACGGAACCGGCCACGCTGGATGGGTATGGTCCCATTCCGCCGAGCATGGCCCGCCGGCTTGTCGGGGATGGTGCCGGATCATTCCTGCGCGTGCTCACCGATCCGCGCAGCGGAGCGCCGCTGGAGATCGGACGCACCAGCTACCGGGTTCCGAAGGCGATGCGCCATTGGTTGCGGCTCCGGGACGGCCGGTGCCCCTTTCCCGGCTGCAACAACCATTCCTTGGATAATGAAGCAGACCATCTGCTGGCCTGGTCCGAGGGAGGCGGCACCGGCATCACCAACCTGGGCCAGCCATGCCGGAGGCACCACCGACTCAAACACACCACAGCATGGAGGCCGGTTGACGCCACCCGGGACCAGCCGCCCAGCTGGATCTCTCCCGCGGGACGCTCCTATCCCAGCGAACAACAGGACTGGGAACCGCCCGACTGGCCGGACGTACTTGCCAGTACATCCGGTCCCGGAGGGACCGGGCCACCATTTCCGGTGGATCCCTTGCCTGACTGGGCACTATTCATCGCGGCGTAGGATCGACTCTCGCCGGTCCTGCCCGTTGCCCGTTGCCGTTGCCGGTTGCCGGTTGCCCGTTGCCCGCTGCCGTTGCCCGCTGCGAATGGCGGGGACGCCCCGCCGTCGGCTAGCTCTCCAGCAGCCCGCCGCCGGCCCAGCGCCGGAGCGCGAGCTTCTCCGCGTCGTCGAACTCCATGAGGGCAAGGCGGCACAGCTCTTCAACATTCCGTGTCCACGCAGCGGCGAGGTCCCTCGCCGGCATGTCGTCCGGGAGGGATCCGCCCGCGTACACCACGCCTTGGATCACGAAGTTGACGGCTGAGCGGGACACCGGCTGCCCGGCCGCAACACAGTCATCCCGGACGGTCCGTGCCAGTTCGCTGCGGTTGCCGGAGTGCTCGCGCAACTTCGCCTCCAGGGACAGGAAAACCTGCCGGAACTGTTCGGCAGACAGCGCCGGCACGTCGGTGACCCGGGTGACCTGCTCCTCGATGGCCGGCCGGGCGGCGGGTGCCAGCGAGGAGAGCTCCGGCGAAAACCTCTTGGCGTCCCACACCCAGCCGGGCGACGGCGTGGACGAGTACTGAACGCCCTGGCCGATCTGGGCGATCCAGGCCCCGAACTTTCCGAAGCCGCCCCAATCGGTCTTGAGTGACGGGTCTGCGGTCAGGGCCCTGTGCGCCGCAACTGCCCCGGTGACCGGGCCCGGCGCGGCCTGCACCAAGGATCGGACCTCGTCGGCCGCCGTCGTCGCGGCCCTCGGGACACCTGGTGCGGTGCGGGGCGGGACGCCAGGTCCGGCAGACGCCACCATGCGGGGCATTCCGGCCGAGGTTCCGTTGAGGATTGCCACGAAGTCGTGGGACTCCACTACGCTGTCCGCCATCTCCCGGTACGCGAACGCCACAGCACCGGCAGCGATGACGGTGGTCATGCGGTCAGCCGCCCGGAACCGCTGGACCAGGGAGGTGAAGTCCGCGTCCGCCGACGCGATGAAGAATTCCTCGACGTGTGCCGCACCGGACAGTGCGTCCACCGCGTCCAGCACCAGATTGATGTCGGTGCTGCTCTTGCCCCGTTGCGTGAGGGAGGGGCAATCGATCACGCGGAAGCCCGCCCTGGTCCAGTACGGCCTGTACTTGGAGTAGATCACCGGATTGAGATAGCAGTTGCGGATGAGGAAGCGCCGGGATTCCTCACCTGCGCCGCCATCAGCCAGCGCCTCTGTCCAATGCTTGGGATCCTCGGCGAATCTCTTGGCCGCGGCCGGGTCCAACGCCATCAGGCCCGTGTAGACGTTGTCGAAGTCAACGAACATCGCGGCGCGGATACCGGGCCGCCTGGACTGTTGTTGAGGTTCCGTCATCGGCTCAGTGTGCCAGCAAGAGTGGCGGACGGACCAGAGGCGGGTCTATCGGCCCAAGAATTCGAGCGCCTGTGCGACGAAGCTGCGGTGGTGCTGGAAGATGCCGCCGTGGCCGGCATCGGGATAGATGATGAGCTCGCTGCCGGGGATGCGCCTGGCAAGGTCCTCCGTATTGACCGTGGGGACCATCCGGTCGTTGTCGCCGTTCACGGCCAGAACCGGCTGGCGAATGACCGACAGATCGTCGGGTTTCTGCAGCCCCCAGCGATGGATCGCTTTCAGCTGGGCGCGATATCCACGGAACGTAATCGTACGGTCGCGGCCGGCTGTCCGCTCCTTGAGGCGGGCGAGAAACTCCCGCGCTGACCGTTTACCGTTCACGGTCCGGGTGAAGAACAGGAATACCTTCGGGTCCTGAAAAGTGAGCAGCGCGCGGCCAAGATCCCTGGTGGCGATGCCTGTCACGTTCTGGATGCCGTCGCCGCCGGCAGGCCCCGTCCCCGCGAGGACGAGTTTGCGGACAAGTTCCGGGTACCGGAGTGCCAGACTCTGCGCGATCATGCCCCCGAGGGAGAAGCCGAGAATATCGACACGATCCAAGCCGAGGGCCCTGATGAACGCAACTGCATCGTCGGCCATCGCCTCGACTGAGTCGCGGACGGCCCCCGTCGAGCCTCCGACGCCGCGGTAGTCGACGGTGATCACCCGGCGCTGCGCGGCAATGCCATCAACCACGCGGGGATCCCAGTTGTCGAGATTGGCGGAGAGGTGGGTGAAGAAGACCACCGGTATCCCGGTGCGGGGCCCGAGGTCGCGAAAGGCGATCCGGTCTCCGCCGACAGTGACAGTACGAGTTACCGAGTCCTTGTACGCGGCGATCAGCCGGTCCCCGGCGCCTTGGTGATTGCTCATGATGATTCCTCGCCCTTCGCCAGGATGGTTGGTAGTTCGTTGTCGACGACGACTTTTCCGCGGCCGCCGCCGGCTCCCGCGGCGGATACCGCCTGGCGTGTCTGGTCGACCGGGAAGACCTGACCGACCACCGGGCGGATAGCGCCGGCATCCACCAGGGACGAGATCTCCTGCAGCTGGCCGCCGTCCGCCCGCATGAACAGAAACTCGTAGCTCACGTTCCGACGGCGGGCTTGGCGGCGAATGCGGCTGCCCAGCACGGTCATGGCCAGCCGCAGGGGTGCACTCGCGCCGAGTTCCTTGGCAAACCGCGGGTCCGGCGGACCTGCGATGCCGATCACCCTGCCTCCGGGCCTGAGGACTCGGAGGGACCTCTCCAGGTTCTCGCCGCCGACGCTGTCCAACACGAGGTCATAGCCGTGCAGGACGTCCTCGAAGTCCTGGCTCCGGTAATCGATGACGAGATCCGCGCCCAGTTCACGAACCCAGTCCGCGTTCGATGCGCTGGCCGTGGTGGCGACGAAGGCGCCGAGGTGCTTCGCCAGCTGGATCGCGATCGAGCCCACCCCGCCGGCGCCAGCGTGGATCAGCACCTTTTGTCCGCGCTGGACCTTGCCGCGTTCCACAAGGGCCTGCCACGCCGTCAGGGCGACCAGCGGCAACGAACCGGCCTCCCGCATGCTGATCGACGCGGGCTTGAGAGCCAGGTCGTCCTCGTGCACCGCGATGCGCTCGGCGAACGTCCCAATCCGGTCCCCGGCCGGACGGGCGTACACCTCATCCCCGGGCTGGAATTTCCGGACCTCTGCGCCGGTGGCTATGACAACGCCGGCCAGGTCGTGGCCGAGGGTCAGCGGCATCCGGTACGGCAAGATCTGCCGGAACTCGCCCAGCCGGATCTTCTCATCGAGCTGGTTGACACCCGCGGCCTTGACCTCCACCAGCACGTCACGGGCACCCACGGCCGGTTCGGGCACCTCGGCCTGGCGCAGCGGACCCTTGTAGTGGTCGATGACGAACGCCTTCACTTGTCTGCCTCCTTCGCGTCGACTCGGCTATCAGCTGAGGCAGGGCCACGAAGCTCCGGGTAGAGCGAGAGGACGGGACCGCTGAGGGCTGCCTTCACGCCTGCGGTCAGCTCGTCAGCGATCACCTCGTAATCGCCCGCCTCGACGGCGTCGAAGGTGAGGCGCACGACGTCGGCAGGCTGCATCTTTGGTCCTGTGGCGTGTTCGGCCATGGCCGTGTCCACATAGCCGACGTGCACGCCGACTACGTGCGTGCCTTTCGGTGCGAGCTCGAGGCGGAGGGAGTTCGTGGCCGACCACAGTGCGGCTTTCGCGGCACTGTACGCGCCGCCGAAGGCATACCAGCTCGCGACCGAGTGCATGTCCACGATCACCGATTCCGGATGCGCTGTCAGCACTGGCGCGAACGCCTTGGCGAGAAGCACTGGACCGAAGAAGTTCGTCTCCATCGTCTCGCGAATCTGCGCCTCGGAGAGGTTCAGGACGGAGTCGCCGTCGATGAACATCCCGGCGTTGTTGATCAGAACCGTGACATCTTTTGCGGTCAGCGCGGCCGCAGCGCGGGATTCCGGGCTGTTGATATCGAGCTGCAGCGGGACGACGCGGTGGTCATCCCAGGCTTTCGGGGCTCGTGCCGTCGCGTACACCTTCGCGGCGCCTCTGGCGAGGGCCTGGTGTACAAACTCCGTGCCGATTCCGCCGTTGGCGCCCGTAACGAGCACAACGGCTCCGTCGAGTGATGGCATTTGGACCTCCTGTAGAAATGTTATGACTATACTCATAATTGAGTGCACCCAATATTTATTCCAGTCAGGATTGTGGATAATCGAACCATGGACGCTGAATCCCGAGCCCCCGGCCGTCGCGAGCGCAACAAACAGGAGAAGCTCGACCGGATCACGTCCGCGGCCCGCGAGCTGTTCAGCAAGTACGGCGTCGACGAGGTGACAACACAGCAGATCGCCGACAAGGCCGATGTGGGCACGGGAACGCTGTTCTTCTATGCGAAGACGAAGGCGGAACTCCTCCTCCTGGTGCATAACGTCAAGTACGCCGAAGCCGTTGACCGCGGCGTCACAGTTGCCGCTGCGGCTCCAGGCATCCTGGACGCCATCATGGCGATCGTCCAGCCGATCGTCGCCTGCAACCGCGTACAGATCGAGAACGGCCGCACCTACCTCCGGGAGCTCGTCTTCGGCGATCCTGACGAATACCACCACAAGGTAGGGCTCGAACTGACCGGTCGGGTGGACGATGCGATCGCCGGAATTCTGCGCAGGGGTGGCGACAGGAACGAACACGATGCGGCCCAGCTGGCGAGGATCATCTCGGCCGTCATGTTCATCAACATGACGGCCACGGTTTTCACGAGTCTTAGTGACGACTCGGTCGTCGGGAACATCCGCGACCAGGTGCGGACACTTCTGGGCGCTCAGCGCAAAGAAGCCGCAGCCGGCCACGTCGCCGGATGATGCATGAGCGGGGGCTTAGACGAGCGGCCACGGGTACCGCATGCCGGTGCGGTCAACGGGCAGCACCCGTTCGCGCAGCAAGCGCTGCACGCGGTGCTGCAGGGCGGCGACCTCCGCGTCGTCGAGGAGCTCGGCCACCTCGGGAGGCGCGGCCTCGGCGAGCGGGGCGATGTCCTCGAGCAGGGTCTCCGGTATGGGATCGCCCGCGAAGTCCCAGATCACCGTGCGCAGTTTGAAACCCGCCGAGAAGCACAGCCCGTGGTCGATGCCCCACACCCGTCCGTCATGGCCGCGCAGCACGTGCCCGCTTTTGCGGTCGGTGTTGTTGGCGACGTAATCGAACAAGGCGATCTGCGACAAGTCGCGGTGGGTCTCGGGTGAGTCAGCGTACAGAGTGAAGTAATGCTCCCTGAAGTCGCCCTCGATGAACCACTGCAGCGAACCGATCCCCAAGGGGGCTTCCCCGCGGATCACCGTCGGCGGCACAAGCCCCCACGCCAGGGACTCGCTGAGCAGGTACGCCGCGCGTTCCCGCCGGTACAGCCCGGGCTCGAAATCGGACAGCGGCCGTTCCCCGGCCTCCGGCTTGTAGACCGCATAGGCCGAGTCGTCCCCGCAGGAGACCCGGACGAGGAACGTCTGGTTGCTGCTGCGCGGGATGCGTCCGAGCAGCTCGACCCGGCCCTCGCCGAGCAGCGTCAGCTCCCGGCCGGACACCGGCTGTCCCGTTTCACGGTCTGTCCCAATTCACTGTCCGTCCCATTCACGGTGCCCTCAGCCCGCTCAGGGGCTCCGACGTCGAATTGACCATGAGGACGGCGGGTGCCTGACCTTCCACATACGAGATGGCCGACACCGAGCCCGGGCTGATGACGATCCGCTGGAAGAGGTCCAGGTGCGTGCCCAGGGCGTGGGCGACGGCGGCCTTGATGGGATCGGCGTGGGAGAAGCAGACGACGACGCCCCCGGCATGGGCTGTGCGCAGTACCTCAAGTGATCCGACGATCCTCGCCTGCATCTGCGTGAAGCTCTCGCCATTCGGGAAGCGGAAGGCGGACGGGCTGTGCTGGACGGTCTGCCACTCCGGCAGGGCCGCCAGTTCGGCGAGGGCGGCGCCGGTCCACTCGCCGAAGTCACATTCGAGCAGGCCGGCGTCCTGGTTCACTTCAAGTCCCGTGCGGGCTGCGGTGGGCTCCGCCGTCTCGCGGGTGCGCTCCAGCGGCGAGGAGTAGATGCCATCGACCGGAAGGCCCGCGAGCCGTTCCGCGACCCGTTCGGCCTGGGCCCGGCCGCGGTCGGACAGGTGCAGTCCCGGGACCCGCCCCGGCAGCACTGTGCCCGTGGTCGGCGTCTCCCCGTGGCGCACCAGAAGGAGGAGCGTGCCCTGGGGCCTCGACGGCGGTGCCGATGGTGGCGGCGTGGTTGCTGCAGTCATCAGGATCTAAGCCTAGCGGCAGGGGCCCGCGCGGGTATCGGAGGAATTTGCTCGATTCCCGGCACCTTCGGGGACTACCGTAGAGGGGTGAGTGATCGCCCCGATATCTTCACTGTTGGCGAACTGCGTGCTGCCGGCCACGTGCACAAGGACCTGCGCCACGAAATCCGTGACAACCTGTTGGCCGCGCTCGCCGCCGGCCGCGACCCCTGGCCCGGGATGTACGGTTTCAGCCGGACCGTACTTCCCCAGCTGGAGCGTGCCCTGATCGCCGGCCACGACGTGGTCCTGCTCGGCGAACGGGGACAGGGCAAGACGCGGCTCCTGCGCACGCTGGCCGGGCTGCTGGACGAGTGGTCGCCGGTGATCGAGGAATCGGAACTGAATGAACACCCGTACGAGCCGATCACCGAGCACTCCCGCGCCCGTGTCCTCACGGAAGGGGACCGGCTGCGGGTGGCGTGGCGCCACCGCTCGGAGCGTTACGTCGAAAAGCTCGCGACGCCGGATACCTCCGTCGCCGACCTCATCGGCGACGTCGACCCGATGAAGGTGGCCGAGGGCCGCCGACTCGGAGACCCGGAAACCATCCACTACGGCCTGGTCCCGCGCTCCAACCGAGGGATCATCGCCATCAACGAACTGCCCGACCTCGCCGAGCGCATCCAGGTGTCGATGCTCAACGTGATGGAGGAGCGCGACATCCAGATCCGCGGTTACGTGCTGCGGCTGCCCCTCGACGTGCTCGTCGTCGCGTCCGCCAACCCGGAGGACTACACGAACCGCGGCCGGATCATCACGCCCCTGAAGGACCGCTTCGGCGCCGAGATCCGCACCCACTACCCGATAGAGCTGGACGACGAGGTCTCCGTCATCCGGCAGGAGGGGCGGCTGGTGGCCGACGTGCCGCCCGTCATCCTCGAGATCCTGGCCCGCTACACCCGGGCGCTGCGGCAGTCTCCGGCGATCAACCAGACCTCCGGGGTGTCCGCGCGGTTCGCCATCGCGGGCGCCGAAACCGTCGCCGCGGCGGCCCTGCGCCGGGCCAGCGTGCGCGGCGAGGACGAGGCTGTCGCCCGGATCATCGACCTGGAGGCCGCCGTGGAAGTCCTCACGGGGAAGATCGAGTTCGAATCGGGTGAGGAAGGGCGTGAACAGGCCGTCCTGGACCACCTCCTGCGCACGGCCACCGCCGAGGCCGTGCGGGCGCACTTCCAGGGGATCGACATGGGTCCACTCGTGACGGCGCTCGACGGCCACAAGACCGTGACCACCGGGGATCAGGTCACCGCCCGTGAGTTCCTCCACAATCTCCCGTCCCTCAACGGATCCGGCCTCTACGACGACATCAGTGAGCGCCTTGGCGCGAAAAACGACGGGCAGCGCGCCGCCGCCGTCGAACTTGCATTGGAAGGTCTCTACCTCGCCCGGCGGATCTCCAAGGAGTCCGACGACGAGGAGACGATCTACGGCTGAGTAGCTCAAGGCTAGGCACAGGAGGCTTCATGGGCATTCATCACCAGTCCTCCAGATACGGCCGGTACACGGGAGGGCCCGATCCGCTCGCCCCGCCGGTTGACCTGGCAGAGGCGCTTGAGGCTGTCGCCGAGGACGTCATGGCAGGCTACTCGCCGCGGCATGCCCTGCAGGAGTTCCTGCGGCGCGGCGGCCGCAACAGGGAAGGGCTCGACGACCTCGCCGGGCGCGTTCAACAGCGGCGGAGTGAACTGCTGGGCCGCCACCGGCTGGACGGCACGCTCAGCGAAGTCCAGAAGCTGCTCGATACTGCGGTGCTGGAGGAGCGCAAGCAGCTGGCCCGCGACGCCATGATGGACAACAACGACCGCGCCTTCCGGGAGTTGCAGCTGCAGAACCTGCCGCGGTCCACGGCGGCAGCGGTCAACGAACTCGCCTCCTATGACTGGCAGTCGAGCACCGCACGCGAAGCCTACGAGCGGATCAAGGATCTGCTCGGCCGCGAAATCCTTGACCAGCGGTTCGCCGGCATGAAGGAAGCGCTCGAGAACGCTACGGATGAGGACCGCGCGGCCGTGAACGAGATGCTGCGCGACCTCAACGAGCTCCTCGGCAAACACCGGCGCGGCGAAGACACCGACGCGGACTTCCAGGAGTTCATGGCCCGGCACGGCCGCTTCTTTCCGGAGAATCCACAATCAGTCGAGGAGCTGGTGGACGCGCTCGCCCAGCGTGCGGCCGCGGCACAGCGGCTCCTGCAATCCATGTCCCCGGAGCAGCGCGATGAGCTGATGCGGCTGTCCGCCCAGGCGTTCGGCTCGCCCGAGCTCATGGCCCAGTTGGATCAACTCGACGCCAGCCTGCGCTCCCTCCGCCCCGGCGAGGACTGGTCCGGCTCCGAACGCTTCGAGGGCCAGGAGGGACTCGGGCTCGGTGACGGCACCGGCGTGCTCCAGGACATCGCCGAACTCGACGAGCTGGCCGATCAGCTGTCCCAGTCCTATGACGGGTCGCGGCTCGACGATCTGGACCTAGACGCCCTCGCCCGCCAGCTCGGACAGAATGCCGCCGTGACGGCCCGCACCCTCGCGGAGATCGAGCGGGCGATGCAGGAGGGCGGCTACCTCCGGCGCGGGGCCGACGGCGACCTCCGGCTGTCACCGCAGGCCATGCGGCGGCTCGGCAGGTCGCTGTTGCGGGACACCGCCAGGCAACTGTCCGGCCGGCAGGGGCGCCGGGACACGCGCGTTGCCGGAGCGGCCGGCGATCAGACCGGCTCCAGCCGCCAGTGGGAGTTCGGGGACGCCGAGCCGTGGGACGTCACCCGCACCATGACCAACGCGATCCGCCGCACCATTGCCGACGGCGGTGATCCGGGCCGCGGACTGCGCCTCGCCGTGGGTGACATCGAGGTGACCGAGACCGAGGCGCGCACGCAGGCCGCCGTCGTCCTGCTCGTGGACGTGTCGTTCTCGATGGCGGCCGAAGGGCGCTGGGTGCCCATGAAACGCACCGCGCTCGCCCTGCACCACCTCGTCTCCACCCGGTTCCGCGGGGACCGGCTCCAGCTGATCACCTTCGGCCGCTACGCGCAGTCCATGGACATCGGCGAACTCACCGCCCTGCCGGCACTGCGGGAGCAGGGAACCAACCTGCATCATGGTCTGCTGCTGGCCAGCCGGTTCTTCCGGCAGCACCCGTCAATGCAGCCCGTCCTCCTTGTGGTGACCGACGGCGAACCCACCGCGCACCTGCTGGCCGACGGCGAATCGTGGTTCTGCTGGCCGCCGGACCCGGAGACCATCCGCGTCACGGTCACCGAGCTGGACCGCCTTGGGCGTGCCGGCACGCAGGCAACGTTCTTCCGGCTCGGCGACGACCCCGGCCTGGAACGGTTCGTCCAGCGCATGGTTCGCCGGATCGGCGGGCGGGTGGTTGCGCCCGAGACCGGGGACCTGGGGGCTGCCGTGGTGGGGGAGTACCTCCGCGCTCATTTCCGCGGCCGCCCCTACGACGACGCCGACTGGGCTTCCTAGCCGGTCGGGACGGCCAACAACGCAAGCGGACGACGGCGGGAGGGCCCGCCCTCGTCCGCTCTCCTCTGGGCGCAAGGGATTACTGCGGGGCGGGTTCGCCGTAGAATCAGGATGCCGTGACGCCGCCGTCCATGAGGAAGTCGCTGCCGGTGATGAACGCGCTGTCCTGATGCTCTCCGGTTCTCCGGTATTCCACCCTAGGAGCCTTCAACCACGGGCGGGAGGCACTGGGAGTACCTGTATCAACGGCCCCTCCCACGCGAGGATTGTGTCCTGTTGTATGGATATGCCCCACGAAAGGAACACCCATGGCTACATGGCTCATCACAGGATGCTCGACCGGACTCGGCCGGGCCCTGGCCCAGGCAGTGCTCGCCCGCGGCCACAACGCCGTCGTCACAGCACGAAACGCTGCCGCGGTGCAGGACATCGCGGCCGCTTTCCCCGACACTGCACTGGCCCTGCCCCTCGACGTCACAGACCGGGCTCAGATCGGCGCAGCGGTGAAGCAGGCGCGAACGCGCTTCGGCGGCGTCGACGTTCTGGTCAACAATGCCGGCTACGGATACCGGGCGGCGGTGGAGGAAGCGGACGACGCCGACATCAGGCAGTTGTTCGACACGAACGTTTTCGGCGCCGTGGACATGATCAAAGCAGTCCTCCCGGACATGCGCGCGAAAAGAGCGGGATCCATCCTGAACATCTCCTCCATCGGAGCGCGCATCTCGCCGGCCGGATCCGGATATTACTCGGCAACAAAGGCGGCCCTGGAGGGCCTGTCCGGATCCCTGCACAAGGAACTGCAGCCGCTCGGCATCAGCGTCACCGTCGTCGAGCCCGGCGCGTTCCGCACCGACTTCGCCGGCCGCTCACTCACGCAGTCTGCGACGGCGATCGGGGACTACGCGGAGACGGCCGGGAAGCGGCGCAAGGAGAACGACACGATGCACGGCACCCAGCCAGGCGACCCGGCCAAAGCCGCGGAAGCGATCCTGGCCGTCGTCGAAAGTGCCAACCCGCCGTCGCTGCTGGTGCTCGGCAAGGACGCCTACGACGCGTTTGCAGCCGTCGCGCAGGCAGAGCGCACGGAACTGGGCCAATGGCGGGAGCTCAGCCTCAGCACGGGAATCGACGGCTGAGTTACAGCCGACGGCCACAACTTGCCGCTCACACCTCAAGGAGAAGTTTTGGAAATCCAGCCCAAGACGCCCAGCGTCAAAGGACCCGCGGAAATGTTCACCGGGGATGTGTACTTCGACGTCATCGCCGCCCCGCAGCCCGAACCGTCGCGAATGCGCGTGAACTCGGTCCACTTCGCCCCCTGCGCTCGGACGGCCTGGCACTCCCACGCCGTCGGCCAGACCCTACACGTCACCGAAGGCGTGGGACTGGTCCAGGCCCGCGGCGGGGAAATCCTCGTGATGAAGGCCGGCGACACCGTCTACACGCCGGCGGGCGAGTGGCACTGGCACGGCGCCGCACCCGACCATTTCATGACCCATCTGGCCATGTGGGACGCCCCTGCCGAAGGACCCGAATCCGCGTGGGGCGACCTGGTCACGGACGAGGAATACGGCAACAAATAGAACACGCCCGCGGGACTGCCCCCTATCCCTGCGAGGGGTGCAGGCCCTTGGCGTACGCTGCCTGCCCCACATGCTGCAGGCAGTCGGCGATGGTGCTGACCAGCCGGACGCCGAGGGTGACGGGCGGGTCCCAGCGCCTGTCGACGATGCGGTCCAAGTCCCCGTCGCCGAGGGTCTTCACAAACTCCACGGTCTGCCGGTGAACGGCGTCGTAGTATTCGAGCAGCAGCTCCGGCGGGGCCTGCACCGCGTCAACCTGGTGCGACGAATGGCCGTAGCCGGTGTCGCGCTCGGGCAGCGCCAGGCCGAACCGGCCGGCAAATTTCTGCGCGGTCCAGACCTGTTCCAGGCCGGCGGCGGAGGCAACCTGGGCGTCCTCCACCCGGCCGAGGTGCCAGACGAGCCAGGCAATGGAGTTCCCGGTGCCTGCCGGCCGGTGGACCAGGGACCCGTCGTCGACCCCTTCAAGGGTGGCGGCCACGGTCTCACGGATCCGGCTGAAGCAGTCCAGCAGCAGTTCGTTGGATTTCATGGCGTCCCCTGACTGTCCGTTTCGGTGAGCCCCATGCTTGCATGGCCGCGCAGCTCTGGATAGGGGCGGGGCCCGCGGGGAGCGGGCGCTGCCTTAGCCGTCTCAGAGTTCGATGGCCCAGCCGTCTTGGTAGTCACGGTGGTCTCTGTAGGGTGCTGCCATGCACATGAGGACGAATTCGCTGGTGCCGCCGACTTCGCTGGGGATGTCGGTGACGAGCGGGACGTTGGCCAGCATCTGTCGTTTGGCGGCGCCCTCAGCGAGGATGCGGCCGGGATTGAACCGTGCGATGTAGACCCGGTCTTCGGCTTTGCATTCGAGGTAGCCGGGTGCATGGTCGGCGCGGGCGTCGAGGACGGTACGTTCGTTGGCGGAGTAGAGGGCCGCGGTGTCGCTCCCGGGTTCACCGAACCATTCCCAGGGCGCTGGTGATGCGGCCAGCGCGACTGCTTCGTCTTCGGCGATTCGGGCTTCGAGGAAGGCGATGATGTCCATCCCTTAATCCTGCCACCCTGCGGGCACCAATTCTCAGCACCGTCCGGCGTGTGCGAGGGCCAGACGCTCCGCTCCCTGGGCGTTGAGGGCGGTTGTTGCGACTGGAGACGATTGGAAGAGGCATTCCCCTCGGGCGTTGTGGAGAGCCGGCCATAGGCTTGCCGCCCAGGCCATTTGCCGCTCGTCGTCGCTGAAGGTCCTGCCGCGGGCCTGTTCGTAGGCGCGGATGAATGCCGCCGAGCTTCGGATCGGTGCGAGCGTAGGGGTGCGGGCGCTCGCAAAGGCGCCGGATGCGGCTCCAACAATTGCGGCTTCCGGAAGGCCCACGAGACTGTCCCAGTCGTGGATCGCCCACGCGCCGCGCCCCTTCCACCGGATGTTTTGGGCTTCCCAATCGCCGTGCCCGACGACGTCCGGCAACACGGACGCTCGCAGCCGTTCGGACGCCCGTTCTGCCATCTCACCGACCCAAGCCGGGACCAGCGACTGATCCATCCGGTCAATGGGATCGTTAGGTGGCCAGAGAGCACCGGCCGTGTAATTCCAGTCCATCCAGGGCGGGGGAGGGCCCAGCCCTTCGGGAGAGCAGGGTTCCAGCGTCCTTATGAGTCCGGCCAGTAGCTCGCCCGAGCGGCCGGCTTGTACGGGTCCGTCGCCCGCCATCATTTCTCCGCCGGGCCACCACTCTTCACCGGAGACAACGAGTCCGGCCGCCAGGGTTTGCGCCCCCGTGATCGGGCGCGCGCACGGCAGTCCGCTGTCGGCCGCCAGCTGCTGAACCTTCAGGCAGCCGTCGATGCGGGCGGGCGAATCGTCTCTGACCTTGATTGCGATGTATGTATGCGCAGCAGTCTCGAATCTGAAGATCGTGGACATTTGACCGCCGTCGGCCGGGGCGATTGGCTCCAGCGTTCCGGGGCCCAGTTCGTGTTCGCACCAGGCGAGGACAAGCTGGTCAAGCCCTTCGTGGTTCATCACACCACCCTAGGCGGGATGTTGTTCAGGACGCTTTGCCGGCCATCCAGATCGTCCAATAGTCCACTTCGTTGATGACCCCGGAGCGATCGATCTTGGTTGAGATGAAGTCGATCAGCGTGTTGAGCTCGGCGTCGGTGAGTTCGTGCAGAATGGAGCGTCCCGTGCGCGCTTTCAGGTCCGAGCGCAGGGCGTCGAACGATGCGTAGGCTCGGCGCCGCTCGGAGATAGTCCGCGTGCTCACCGTGGCGAAGCCGGCGGCCCCCATCGATGCAGTCACGCTTTCGACCTCCGGCCGTCGGCTCGACTCGAATGCGATCAGCCCGGGGAATACTTCAAAGAAATACCCGCGCAGGTGCTGCGCGCTGCCCGGCTGAAGGATGTCGCTCATGGTGCGGTCCTGGACCATGAGACTTCCTCGGGGTGACAGGATCCGGTGTGCCTCTTCGAACGCGGGCTGCGTGTCCGGAAGGTGGTGGATAAGCGCCCGCTGGAATACGACGTCGTACTGGCCTGCGGGCAGCCCCGTGCGGGCTGCCTCGGCGACCCGGAAGCTCAGATTTGGATGTTCGCCGGCCCGGTCCTGCGCTGCGCCGATCATTTGTTCCGAGGAGTCGATGCCAATGACGGAATCGGCGCCAAGGTCCAGCCACGCGGTGGAGTAGATCCCGCCGCCGCAGCCGACATCGGCTACGCGGAGTCCGCGGGGATCCATCAGGGTCGTCACAGCCTGTTTCCAGCTCGTGTCGGCGATGCGCGTGGCGTAGGTGTTGCGGTTCCGGGGGCTGGTGAATTCGATGCCCATCATGCCTCTTCCATGTAGTGCTTCCCGTTAGGGGCTATCGACCCAGTAGCGGCGTTTGCAGTTGCGGGTGTCCTCGTAGATGCCGCCGTTCTTTTCGATGATCGCCCGTGAGCCAAGGAACACGTCCCCGTCCCCGATCCACAGGTATGTGCAAGGCACGTACCCAGGCTTCCGCGAACTCTCCGGCAAAGCATCCTTGACGAGTGCGTCGACAAAACGGCGGAAGGACAAGGCATCTCTGAGTTCTTCCAGAGGCGGGCACTCCCCGCCGCCGTGCCTGTGGCCCCCGCAAATTCTGCAGATCCCTCCAGCCAGGAGGAGGTAACTTACGTCCGGAGCGACAAGGAGAGCCATCACAAGATCCTATTCAAATGGCCTGCAGCGTTTCAGGACATCCTCCTTCAACAGGATCCGGGGCATCTCAGGATCGGTGTTGTCCACTACCTGTGTTGCACGATTCCAAGGTTGAGCCGCCTCGAAATGGCGGCGTTGGCCGCCCACATACCTGCGCATCGACTGATGTTCAGGGTCCGGGTGGCTTCCGTCTCGTACTGACATTCGACGTGCCGTCTCCGTAAACGGAACGTCGAGAAAACACGAGTAGTCCCAACAGCCCGCCAGTTCGTCACGGTGAAGAAACATACCCTCGACGATGACTACGGCGTTCTCCGCCGCCTGCATGATCGGAGGATTGAGCCTGACGTCCTGATGGTGGTCGGTGGCCGCCGGGCGGTAGGACCCGCTCCCTCCTCTTCTGAGTGGGAAAAGCACATGGCGAAGTAGAGCCTCGTAGTCGTAGGTGTCGAGCCAGAATCCTTCCGGAGAGTCGCGCCCGCGCCGGTGGCGGACCGCCCGGAGATTGAGGAAATCATCAGCATGGATGACGATGACTGGCCTCACTCGGATGACTTCCGCCAGGTCATTGGCAAACGTGGATTTCCCGCTGCCGTCCACACCATCGACTGCGATGAGGATTCGCCCGGCCTCGTCCGCCAAGAATTCCGTAGCCAGGGATTGCAGCACGCGTGCCCTAGTGGCGGCCGCAGGTGGCGGTTCGGTCATCGGCAGCAGTGGCGGGCCGTCGAGTACGAGGATTGCTCTCGCGGGCAGGACGGTCACGCCGCCCAGATAGTGACCGGCAAACCCCTTGAAGACCATACGGACAGTCAACCTCATCGGGCTTCCCGCAACTATCGACGCGCGGATTTGCTTCAGGAGCGGATTTGCTCAGGAAGTGAAGACCTCTTTCGCGACGGTGATGGCGGACATTGCTTTTGGCCACCCGGCGTAAAAGGCGAGGTGGATGATCACTTCTTTGAGTTCGGTTTCCGTCAGGCCGTTGGCCTTTGCCCGGACGAAGTGTCCGCGGAGCTGTTCGGTGCTGCCGCTGGTGATCAAGCTGGCAACGGTAACGAGGCTGCGGTCCCGTGGGGTGAGTTCGCTGCGCTCCCATATGTCTCCGAAAAGCACGTTGTCTGTGAGGTCGACGAGCTTGGGGGCGAAGTCGCCAATGAGTTGCTGGGCGCGGGTCTGATTCGAATCGCTCATCGAGCAGTCCTTTCGTGGGATGGGTGGGGCAGGCCGGGCGGCAGGTTGCCCGGGTGTGACTAGCTTTCAACGAAGCCGGTGCGGCGTAGCCAGGATTCGATGTCCGCGGCAGCATCTTGGACTTCCTCACCCCGCACGGCTAGTCCTTCACCGATGGTCGCCCCTGGACAGGATCTGGCGTAGTCCTGCCCGGTGGTGCCGAGCCCGCTCATGGCGTAGGTGGTGACCGGGTGGATTGTTTTGCCGGTGAAGTCGTACCTATCGGCGAACGTTGTCATGATCATCGGTGCACGGACGCTCCAGATGCCGCTTGCCAGCAGCACGGTGTCGTACTGGTCGATGGATGGCAGACGGCCGGCCAAGGCCGGTCGGTCGTCCGCGTTTTGCTCGCGGACGTTGCGTGCGACGGTGGCGTCGTAGCCGCCAGAGCGCCGGCCAATGGTCCTTTGGCGGTTGGACATCAGGCGATCCTGCGTCCGCCCAACCAACTCACCATGGCGGGGTCACGGTGATCAAAGAAGAGGCTGGCACCGGTGTCCAGGGAGGCCATCTGGCTCATGTGCTCATCTGTGAGGGTGAAGCCGAAGACGTCGAGGTTCTGGGCCATCCGTTCCGGACGCACGGACTTGGGGATCACGACGACCTCGCGCTGGATGAGCCACCGGAGCACCACCTGGGCGACAGACTTGCCATGTGCCTCGGCGATGGCGCTGAGGACCGGATCGGTGAACAGGTTGTTGCGGCCCTCGGCGAACGGCCCCCAGGACTCTATCTGGACGCCGCGTTCGCGCATCAGCGCCTGATCAGTGGCGCGCTGGTGGAAGGGGTGGGTCTCGATCTGGTTGACGGCCGGGACGATCTCGTTGTGGTCGATGAGGTCGACAAGCCGGTCGGGGTGGAAGTTCGACACGCCGATCGCGCGGGCCAGGCCTTCTTTGTTGATTTCCTGCATGGCCCGCCACTCGCTGTAGTAGTCCCCGAGCGGCTGATGGATCAGGTAGAGATCGAGGTAGTCCAGTCCGAGGCGGCGGAGGGAGTTGTCGAAGGAACGCCTCGTGTCCTCTTCAACGCTGCCGCTGGGGGCGTGCTGGATCCAGAGCTTGGTGGTGACGAACAGGTCTTCGCGGGCGATTCCGCTCGCTTTGATCGCAGCACCGACGGCAGCCTCGTTGCCGTAGGAGGCCGCCGTGTCCAAATGGCGGTAACCGGCCGCCAGGGCGGCTTCGACGGCGGCCTGGGTTTCGTCGTCGGGGATCTGGAAGACGCCAAAGCCCAGGATCGGCATCTGGACGCCGTTGTTGAGTGTCACGCTGTTCATGGGGATTCCTTTGTTCGGTGAGTGCTTATCGGCCGGTTTGAATGTGGGCGGCTTCGTAGTCCAGGTCGCTGACGGGTTCCAGCCAGGTGGCGCTCTTCCCGTTGTCGTGCTCGACCATGGCGAGGTGGCACATCATGTTGTCCGGGGTTGCGCCGTGCCAGTGTTCCTCGCCGGGCGGGGTGTGGACCGTGTCTCCGGGACGCATGAGGATGACGCTGCCGTCCCGGGCGACGACGATCCCGATGCCGTCGGTGCAGTGCAGGGTCTGGCCCAGGGGGTGGGAGTGCCAGTTTGTCCGGGCACCGGGGGCGAAACGGACCATCGCGGCCACGAACCTGGAGGGAGCCTGGGCGTTGTGAAGCGTGTTGAGATACACGCCTCCGGTGAACCTGTCGCTAGGGCCTTTAGCCGTCGGGGTGGTGGGTATGAGCTGCATCTGTGCCTTCGTCTAATCGGGTGTCATTTGGTCATTAGAGTTACGGTTTTGCGTCCCGCAGCCGGACGGAGGTTGCGACGAGGATGAGGAGGATGACGGCGGTGGCGCCAAGGCCAATGCGGAGCCCATCCATGAAGCCGTGCCCGGTGAGTAGGGCGCCATAGATGGCGACGCCGAGCGAGCCGCCGACCTGCCGGGCGGTGTTGATGACTCCGCTCGCGGTCCCTGCGGTGTCCGCCGGCACGTGGTCCATGACGAGGGCGATAATCGGGGGCACGGTGAAGGATCCGCCGATGCCGACCGGGATCATGGTGAGCGCCACGAGCAGGGTGGGCACGTCGTCGGGTAGCAGCCACAGGCCGGCCAGGCCGACGGCCATGATCAGTTGGCCGGCGATAACCATGGCAACGTTTCCGTAGCGGGCCATCAGCCGGGCCGCCAGGGGGTTGAGGAGGGCGACAAGGCCGGTCATCGGCAGAAACAGGAGCCCGGCCTCCAGCGCTGTCGCGCCGCGTTGCTGCTGGAAGTAGAGGCTTTGGAGGAAAACGACGCCGTAGAAGGCCGCCATCGTGGCGGTCGCTATGGCCAGGGCGCTGGAGACCTTTCGCGAACGGATAAGGTCCAGAGGGACCATTGGGTGCCTCCCGCGGGCCTGCGCCATCAGGAATGCGGCCGCCGACCCGGCACAGACAGCGAACATGGTGAGGATTTCGGGTCTTCCATATCCAACCGCCGCGCCTTCGATGATGCCGTAGGTCAGGCTGGCCAGGGCAAGCACGGCGGTGATCTGCCCGAGCCAGTCAAAGGGCATCGGGCGCCGCCGCGACGGGGCGACGCGGGAGAGCACCAGGAGGGCGGCCGCCCCGACCGGAAGGTTGACGAAGAAAATCAGCCGCCAGTCGATCTGGGTGAGAACGCCGCCTAGCACCGGACCCGCCGCTGCGGCGACGGAGCCGCCCAGGCCCCAGTCCACGATGGCCCGGCCGCGCTGGGCCGCGTCATGGTAGGCCTCACGGATGAGCGCCAGTGAGCTGGGCGTGATCATCGCCGCGCCGATGCCCTGCAGGATGCGGCCGGCGATCAGGGCCGGGAGACTCGGGCTGAATGCGCATGCGGCGGATGCGGCGGTGAACAGGATCATGCCGAGGCCATAGGCGCGCCGGTCCCCCGTCCGGTCGGAGAGCGTCCCGGAGAACAGTTGAAGGGCGGAAAACATCAGGGTATAGCCGGTGACTATCCATTGCAGTCCGGATAGGCCGCCGCCAAGGTCGTTTCTGATCTCGGGCAGGGCGACGTTCACGATCTGGGTATCGAGGGCGACAACGAAGAAGCCCAGCATGGCTAGCGCCAGCGAAGCGCGCGGACGGGTCACGGTTGTCGTAGGGCTGACAGCCGACACGGACATGGTGTCCTTTCGGGCGAGGGGGAAACTGGACTCCTTCAAGAAAACCAGCCCATTCCTGCGCGTGGGAGTTCCTGCTGTGCGGTGTACTGCCAGTTCCTGTTAGGGATCACCTTGCCGCCGTAGCGTAGAGGTCATGGAGAACAGCAAAGACGCCCGCGAGTTCCTCATGAGCCGGCGGTCGCGCATCACACCGGCCCAGGCCGGGCTGCCCGCTTACGGCGGTACGAGGAGGGTGGCCGGCCTCAAGCGCGAGGAAGTGGCCATGCTCACCGGCGTCAGCACCGAATACTATGCCCGGCTTGAAAGGGGGAACCTGCGGGGAGTCTCCGAGAGCGTCCTCGAGTCCCTCGCCGGCGCCCTCCAGCTCGACGAGGCTGAGCGAGCCCACCTGCTTGACCTGGCCAAGGCCGCCGCGCCGTCGCGGGTATCAGGAACGCGTCGGGTCCGGGCAGAACTGCGCCCCAGCATTCAACGGATCCTGGCCGGGATGACAGGCACGCCGGCATACGTCCGCAACTCACGCATGGACATCGTGGCAGCCAACAGCCTCTGTTTCGCCCTCTATACGGACATCCTCTATACGGACATCCTCGGCCCCGACACCCTGCCACTGAACCTCGCCCGTTTCATGTTCCTGGACCCACGATCCCAAGACTTCTTCCTCGAATGGAGCGCCATCGCTGATGACCTCGCCGCCGCGCTCCGAACCGAAGCGGGACGCAACCCGCGCGACAGGGCTTTGAACAGCCTGATAGGCGACCTCGCAACGGGAAGCGCGGAATTCTCGACCCGCTGGGCACGGCACAACGTCCGCTTTCACCGCTCAGCCCGGAAGACGCTGCACAACCCACTGGTCGGCGACATCGAACTCACAGGCGATGCACTCGAACTCCCCGGCGAGGGTCTGACCCTTATCGCTTACACCGCCGAACCGGGAAGCCATGCCCAGGAACAACTCGACTTCCTCACCAGCTGGAGTACCACCAACCAGCGTCCGACCGAATCAGCTCCGGCCAGCCCGCACACCGCACCGACCAGGCCATCCGCAGGTGACTCGAGAGACTAGCCGAGCGACTAAAAGCGCTCACGAACGCGCGTGAGCCACTCGGCAAATAGGGCTTGAACGAGGTCGGGTTGCTCGTGCAGCAGAGCGTGGCCGGCGCGATCGAGTACGGCAAACCTAGCGCGAGGGTAGTGCTCGACCAACTCCCACGGGCCTGTGTACCCGGCCGTGGCATCCTGCCGACGACACAAGGACCTCGTGCTGAGGAATGTCGCGAGTATGCGCGCCAACCGGGCAGATCAGAGCTAGCCCGACAGCCTGATCAGCTCTGCGATTCGCAATCGCACGGGCCAAGAACCCACCGTAAGAGTGACCAATGACAAAAAACGGTTCATCACCAATGGTGCTGTCGATAAAGCCAAGGAGAATGTCCAGGACGTCATCGTTGCTCGTGATCGTCCCGGCTGCCGGGGTGCGGCCCATCCCCGGCAGGTCGGGATACAGTCGCCGAACGCCAGGCACGCTGCTGAATATCGGTTCAAGAGCGCCGGAGATCTCCCTGTGATCCACCCCGGCCCCGTGCAGAGCTAGAACCGGCGTGCCGCTGCCGTACTCGGCGTAATGCACAGGCACTCGCTGACCATAGCTTCCATCCAGCCAGTGTAAAAGGCGGGCGCGGTCATGCGGGGTCGAAGCGAGGGTGCGTGCGCTGCCGGCCCAAGCCGCCCGGCGTATCATGGGTCGCGAAACTCAAGGTAAGCGGGGGCGCTGAGCATGACCGACGATCGAGAACGCAAAGAAGCGCCGGCCGGGAACGTTGCGCTCGTGACCGGTGCGAGCCGAGGCGTAGGCCGCGGCATCGCACTCGGCCTTCTGGCGGCCGGGTTTCGCGTTTACGGCACGGGCCGTTCGATCGACCAGGCGGACTTGCCGCAGCAGATACGGCGCCTGCGCTGCGACCATCTCAAAGATGAAGAGACGGTGCGCGTCTTTGAAGCGATCCGGTCTGACACTGGCCGCCTCGATCTCCTCGTCAATTGCGCCTGGGGCGGCTACGAGAGGATGGTCGAAGACGGCGTGTTCACGTGGGCTGCTCCGTTTTGGGAACAACCGCCGCATCGCTGGACCGGCATGATGGACGCCGGCGTTCGGGCGGCGTTTGTGTGTTCCGCGCGCGCGGCGGGCATGATGACGCCACGGCAGAGCGGCCTGATCATCAACATCAGCTTCTGGGCGGCGCAGCGTCACCTGGGCAACACCATCTACGGCATCGCCAAAGCAGCGACCGACAAGATGACGTCCGACATGGCCGTCGAGCTGAAGCCGTTCGATATCCCGGTCATCTCGCTGTACCCCGGTCTGGTTCGAACTGAGGCCGTCCTGGCAGCGGCGAAAAGCGGGGCGTTCGATCTCTCGACCAGCGAAAGCCCTGAATTCATCGGCCGCGTGATCAATGCGCTGTTCCACGATCCGAACCTGATGTCGCGGACCGGCCAGGTGCTTGTTGCCGCCGCGGTGGCGAAGGAGTTCGGCGTCCTGGACACCGACGGAAGTTCGCCGCCGGCGCTGACACTGGCGGACATCTAGGACTGTCAGACCAACGCCGCACGAATGCTCCTGTCTCCCTCAGCCGAATCACGAAGCTCTTGCGCCAGGCTCCGTTTCCAGGCTGCCGAGGAATTGCACATTCGCAGGTTCTGACCTGCGGTCTCTGATGATGGCCTGGAGACCATCCTCGAAGTCCGCGCGTCGTGACTACTGCTCGTAAGCCGGGGAGGGAGCCGGGCCGTACCTATGTGCCTGCGGGCTGGAACAACTCCACCACGTTGCCGGACGGATCTTCCAGCAGGATCTGCTGACCGCCCGGACCCTTGACGATGTCGTTCCGGAACGTCAGGCCGGCGGCGCGCAGTTGCTCCACCTCGGCCGCGACATCGCTCACGATCAGATGGATACGGTTCCATCCTCCCGGCGCCGGCACCGCGCCGTCGGGCATTGGCCGGCCTGCCGAGCTAGTTGGCCCGCTCAGCAGAAGCCGCAGTTGGCCGCGTGCGACGTCGGCGAAGGCCGGTGCGGCGCTCATCCTGAGGGTGAATCCGAGGTGCTTTGTGTAGAAGTCGATTGCCGCATCGACGTCGTGGACCATGTATCGGACGCTGACCATGTCAGTATCGGCGTTGGGCATTTCTAGATCCTCTCCGAACTCTTGGCCGGCGGCTGCTTCGGCCCCGGATCGGCGATGCTCCAGTGCACCACGGTCCATCCAGACAGATCAATCAAAGAATTGTGATTGATCTGTCGACGCGTCCGACGGCGGCCGGCCGGCGCTGTGGGGGAGCGGCACCCGACGCATGCGGACGGCGGCGGAACGGCCCGCCGTCGTCCGTTTTGCAAGGCGACTGGGCCCTTTTTCGTCGATAGCGGCCGGGGTTAGGATGCCGTGTGACCTTCACTCACGGTTTCGCGGACAACGACGGCCTTCGCATGTATTACGAGGTCCACGGCCCAGCGGTGCGCGGCAGGCCGCCGCTGCTCCTCATCCCGGGCGGCGGCTCCACCATCGGCACCAACTTCAGTGAAATCATCCCGCTGCTGGCCGGACAGCGCCAGGTGATTGCCGTTGAGGAGGAGGGCCACGGCCGCACCCAGCCCACCAGCCGCCCCCTCACCGCGGAGAACTCCGCCGGCGACGTCCTCGCTGTTCTGGACCAGCTCAACGTGGAATCGGTGGATGTGCTGGGATTCAGCGCCGGCGGTCACACCGCCATGGCTCTCGCACTCGCGCACCCCGCCAGGGTCCGGCGCCTCATCGCCGCCTCCACCTTTGCGGGACGCGATGCCGTGCCGGACGCGTTCTGGGAGGGCATGGCCAAGGCCACCCTCGACGACATGCCGGACACCTACAAGGTGGCCGATCGCTTCATCAACCCGGAACCCGGCCACCTGGAGCGGCTCTTCGAACTGGACCGGCAGCGCATACTGAACTTTGCCGGGTGGTCCGACGGCGAGCTGGGCACCATCGCTGCCGCCACGCTGGTGATGAGCGCCGACCGCGACGTCGTCACCGCCGCGTATGCCGCGCGGATGGCCGGCGCCATCCCGGGCGCACGCCTGCTGATCGTCCCCGGCGGCCACGGCGATTACCTCGGCGAGCAGGCCGCCAGCGGCGGCGACCTCCGGACGATGCACGCCACGGTCCCGTTCCTGCTGCGCTTCCTCGACGAGTAGCGGGCCGCCGTCGCGGGCTCCAAGCGAGGGCATCTGCAATGCCGGTCAGCATGACGGTCACCTTTGAATGGCGTGGAGCGGTTCGGAACGAAGAAATCAATCAGCTGCACGCGGAAGGCTTCGATCATGCCTATGTTGAAGACGATTGGACTGACATGCTCCAGCGCCTCAGCCTGGGGTGGGTGACCGCGCGGGACGATCGGGGCCTCGTGGGCTTCGTCAACGTGATCTGGGACGGTCAGGTACACGCGTTCATCGAAGACACCCTGGTGGCACACCGTGCCCGCAGGGAGGGCGTCGGGAAAAGACTGCTCGCCGTTGCAACAGAGCATTCCAGGGCAGCGGGGTGCGGGTGGCTTCATGTTGATTTCGATGACCACCTGAGGAGCTTTTACATCGACGCATGCGGTTTTCGTCCCACCAGTGCTGGACTAATCCAACTGCGGTAGCCGGGAAGGACAGCAAGAACCGATCATGTGCATCCTTCGACCTAGACCCAGGCTTAATTCCGCGCCGCCGGGACCGTGCTTAAGCTGGAGGGCGGCCGCGGAACGGTGTGGAGAGTGACCGCTTTGGGTGGGGTGAAGAGGACGCTGCCCTGCCGGTCGCGGTTCCCCATATCGGAGAACTGCTGAGCGTGCGGCGGCCGGTGTCCGACGCCCCTGGCATCAATCATGGGGATCTGACCGGGAATGTCTTGTTTGATTCCTCTCTTTCGCCGGCCGTAATCGATCTGACCACCGGGTGACCGACCGATCCTAGTCAGCCGGTTCGGTGGTCCATCCGGTGAGCGCCAAGAGATCAGCGGTGATCTCCCTGACGCTGCGGTTGTCCGTGGGGCATCGATGGACCCATTCGGGTGTCAGGAGTTCAAGTTCCCTAGCGGCGGCTTTGCTGCGGTCAAGATGTTCCTGAAAGTCGCTCCCCTGAATACGCCCGCGCAGCCGGGCTGAGGATGTCTCATCGGTGGCCGTCAGCAGAACGGCGGTAATTCTGGGTACGTCTCCCATGGCTGCCGCCAATTCCTGGGTGAATCGGACGCTCACGGTGTTCGTGTAGATCATCCGCCGATAGCCCAGATCCCGGTAGTTTTCCCAGATCGCGGCCAGATTGCGCTCCGCCAGGTGGTCCTCCCAAGGAGGCGGGAACGCCAGGTCGAGGCTGTCCCCTTCGATCACGCAGTGTTTAATTCTCAGGGCGGCGAGCTGGGCATGGAGTTCAAACGCCACGGAGCTCTTCCCGACGCCCGAGCGGCCGCCGACGAAAAGAACCTCGCTCTGCATGTTCATCTCTTGAGTATTGTGCAGCGGGGGCAGGATGGGCTGGTGACTTCCGAGGATGAGCGACTCTTTCTGACATATGTCCAACATGCGCCTGCCCGTCCTTTCGTTGTGGGGGAGCGGCACGCAAAGTAAACGGACGACGGCGGGATGTCCCGCCGTCGTCCGTTCCCCTTACGCGCTGACTGCTCAGGCAGCTAGCCGCGGTTGTACATGACGTGTTTGGTGCGGGAGAAATCCTCGAGGGCATAGACGGAGAGGTCCCGGCCGTAGCCGGAGCCCTTGAAGCCGCCCCACGGCAGTTCGTTGGCAATGACCAGGTGCGAGTTGACCCAGACGGTACCGAAGTCCAGCCGGCGGGGAGCGGAAAGCGAGCGGGCAGAGTTGGTGGTCCACACCGAGGCGGCGAGGCCGTACGGGGTTTCGTTGGCCCGGGTGATGGCCTCCTCGTCGCTGCTGAAGGTCTCCACCGACACCACCGGGCCGAAGATCTCCGTGCTCGTGATCGCGGCACCGACAGGCACATCGGTCACCACAGTGGGTTCGATGAAATAGCCCGGGCCCTCGATGGCGTTGCCTCCGACGGCGACCGTCAGGCCTTCATTGCGGACGTCGTCGAGCGCGGCCAGGACCCTCTCGTAGTGGGCTTTGGAGATCATGGAACCCATTTCGACGTCGCTGCCCGCGCCGGGAGTGCCGACGGAGACCTCACTGACCTCCCGGACGAGAAGTTCGGTGAACTTCTCTGCGACCGATTCATGGACCAAGACACGGCACGCCGAGCCGCATTCCTGCCCGCCGTTCCAGAACCCGGCCGAGCGGACGCCCTTCGCGGAGGCTTCCAGATCGGCGTCGGCGAACACGATGACGGGTGCTTTGCCGCCGAGTTCGAGGTGCACGCGCTTGACGGTTGCGGCTGCGCTGGCGGCGACCTTCTGGCCGCTGCCCACGCTTCCGGTGATCGCGACCAGGTCGACGTCGGGGTGTTCCGAGATCCGGTTTCCCACCACCCGGCCGGGGCCCGTGACGATGTTCAGGACACCGGCCGGGACCTCCGCGGCGATGAGCTCGGCCAGCTTGAGGGTGGTCAACGGGGTCTGCTCTGAGGGTTTGAGCACCAGGGTGTTGCCGGCGGCCAGGATCGGGGCGATTTTCCAGGCGGCCATCAGAAGCGGGTAGTTCCACGGGGTGATCACCCCGACGACTCCCACCGGCTCTCGGAGCATCACCGAGGTGTGGTTTTCTGCGTAGTCGCCCGCGCCGGGTGCGGTGAAGGCGCGGGCAGCGCCGGCGGAGAACCTGAAGATGTCAATCGCGCTGGAGATATCGTCTTCGGCCACGGCATCCGGTTTGCCGGTGTTGGCGGCTTCGAGGGTTTCGAGAAGTTCGCGGTTGGCCTCAATGATCTCCGCGATGCGAAGAAGGACCGAGGAACGGTCCTTGGGCGTCTTCGCTGCCCAGTCCGCCTTGGCCGCCACGGCAGCCGCCACGGCGGCGTCGACGTCCTCAACGGAACCGGCGGGAACCCGCGCGATTACTTCTTCAGTGGCCGGATTGACCACATCGACGGTCGCATCCGAACGGGACGCGGTGAACGCCCCGCCGATGAACTGGCCGAAAGGAGGGAGGGAAGGCGCGGGCGTCTCTGGCGCTCTGCGGACGGTGAACAATGCTGTGTCTGTCGCGGTCATTGTTTTTCCTCGAGTCCTGTCTTTACTTCTGGTTCAGGGCAGCCAGGGCGTGCTGAACCCGTGCGAGGTCCTCGGCGCTGAGGTCGGCGGTGGGGCGCCGTGGCGAACCGGCCGGAAGGCCCTGCAGGGCGAGGCCGGCCTTGACGGACGGGATGAACGGAACAGAGAGCAGCGCGTCGATGACCGGGTACAGCCGCTTCCACAGTTCAAGAGCGCCCGCGAGGTCGCCATCGGCGATGCGGCGGCTGACGGCGACGATTTCGTTGGGGACGACGTTGGCGGTTCCGGCCATCACACCGGCCGCGCCTTCGGCAAGGGCGCTGTAGATGTAGGCATCCCAGCCGATGAAGGTGCCAATGACGTCGCTGTGGTGGTGGATCAGCTGGAGCGCCTGTTCCCAGTTCGCGCTGGAGTCCTTGATGTAGCGGATGTTATCCACGTCCTCGGCCAGCGCGCGGACCGTGGCCGGATCCAGGTTGACGCCGGTGACGGCCGGGATGTTGTAGAGCATCACCGCAATGTTCACGGACCGGGCCACGTCCTTGATGTAGGTGACCGTTTCCTCCAGGGACAGCGGCTCGTAGTACGGCGGGATCAGCATGAGCACGTCCGCCCCGGCCTTCTCGGCCGCCTGCGACAGCCGGATTGCCTCGGCTGTGGAGGTGGCGCCGGTCTGGGCGATGACCGGCACGCGGCCGTTCGCCTGCTCGATGACCGTGTCGATGAGCAGCAGCCGCTCCTCGGACGACAACGCGCCCACCTCGCCCGTCGATCCCGCCGCCACGACGCCGTCGACCCCGGCGTCGATGGAGCGGTCCACGATGCGCCGCAGGGTGTCGACGTCGATGGCGCCGTCCTGGTCAAAGGGCGTGGACAGTGCGGTGAGGACACCTGTGAGTTGCTGTGACATGGTGGGTTGTTCTCCTTGGTGATGTTGGTTCTTGGGCGGGCACAGGCGCCAGATCAGGTGCCTGTGGCGAGGTGCAGGGTGGGGACTGCGGCTCGCTGCTTGTCCGTGGCCATCAGGCTGGCCGCTTCCTGGGCGGCCGAGAAGCCGGTGGTGATGGAGCTTTCGGTGTAGAGACTTCCGAGGAAGTCTCCGGCCAGGAACACGCGGTCCGTCCCCCGCATGAGCGTCGACTGGAGCTTGGCCCGGCCGGGGAAGCAGTACGGGGAAGCGACCTTCCACCGATCCGTCGTGGCCTCGACGACACTGTCGGCAAAGCCATGGCCGAGGACCTGGTCCAGATCGGCAAGGTGGGTCTGGATGACTTCCTCGTCGCTCTTCTCCAGCAGCGCGCGCCCCAGGCCGGCCGGCGAGAACGTCATGAAGCTGCCGCCGGGCTTCCGCACGGACTCCGAACCGCGGACGATGCTCGCCTGATTCAGGGCGATCGCGAACGAGCGCTTCGGCGCCGCGATGGCATAGATGTCGTCCCAGGGCCGTGCCGACGTCTCATTGGTCAGGAAGGCCGTGCTGACGTGCGGGCCGTACTTGATCCGGCTGAGTGCGCCGCGTAGGTCCTCCGGAAGGTCGACGCCGATTTTGTGCGACACATCAGCGGTGGTGGCCAGGACGACGGCACGGGCCTCTACCTGCCGCTCCACACCGCCCTGGCTGTACCGGACGACGACGGAGTTCTTCTTGTGCACCACTTCCTGCACGATGGCTCCGAGCTGGACCCGGTCGCCCAGGGCGGCGGCGATTGACTCGGTCAGGGTGGACGGGCCACCGACGATGCCCTGGCTGAGCCCCTGCCCGATGCCGAGCACCAGGCTGAAGTAGCCGATGCCGGCACCGGCGGAGATCTCGTTCATGTCACCGGCTGAGCGTGTGACAGTGGTCTTGAAAAGTGCTGCGGCATCTTCGGACAGGCTGCCGATGAAGTCCAGGAACGAGTTGTCATTCTCGAAGTCATAGATCCGCTGCTGGCGCATCGCGCCGGATTCGCCCGAGCGCTTCCTCACGACGCGTGTGTACTTGGCGACGCCGCTGACCACCTTCATGCCGGCCCGCAGGGTGTCGATCCGGGATGAAAGGGACATCGGAATGCGGAACGGATAGGTGGCGATGTGCCCCTCGCGGATGAACTTGCCGTTCATCGACAGGGCCTGCAGGGATCCGGGGATCTGGACGGCCGTCACGCCGACCTCGTTGAGCAAGGCATCGGTGGACGAGCCGGCACCGGCGAAGACGTGCCCTCCCCAGTTCAACCAGTAGGCACCCCGGCGCTCCGAGCGGATCCGCCCGCCGACACGCGCGTCCGATTCCAGCAGCACGGTGTCCCAGTGCCGCAGCCGCCAGGCTGCCGACAGGCCGGCGAGCCCGCCTCCAACGATGACTACGTCTTTCATGGTCTGGACTTCTTTCATTGTTGGCAGATCCACCGAGGGTGGTGGGCCGGATCTGCAGGGTAAGGTTGCGGACTAGTTCGCTACGGGCTGGCCCAGGGGGGCCGTCGTAGTGGCTTTGCCGGGCAAGGCGGCGGCCTCACCGAGTGTCATTCCCCGGGTTTCCGGCGCCCAGGCCATGGAGACAACCATGCCGATCAGCGTGACGACTCCGGCAATGATCATGGTGGTTCCGATGCCGAGCGTCGTCAGGGCCAGCGGGACCAGGTACGTGCCGACGGCGGCACCGATGCGGCTCAGGGATGAGGCCAGCCCGACGGCGGATCCGCGCACCTCGGTGGGGAACAGCTCGTTGGGGTACACCCACTGCATGATCTGCGTGCCGCCGATGAGCAGCGCGTAGGCGGCGAACAGCGTCATGATGATGATGGAGTCAACGTTGGGGAACAGCCCCATGGCGAGGAGAGCGAGGCCGCTCCAGAGGAAGCTGTGGATGATCAGGGGGCGCCGGCCCATCCGGTTGACGAGGAACACGGCCACGAGGCAGCCGATGAGGAACATCACCGTGATGGCCGCGGAGCCAATGTGTGCCAGGTCGCCGCCGAGGTTGAGGGCCGAAAGGATGGCCGGCCCGAAGGCGTACACGGCGAAGAGCGGGACGATGGAACAGGTCCAGAAGATGGTGATGAAGGCCATCCGCTTGCCGTAGCCGGATTTCAGGAGCTGGCCGACGCTGACGTTGCTGCCTGCTTCTTCGGGCAGATCGGCGAGGGTGACGTTGGGACCGTAGACGCGCTTGAGTACCTTGTTGGCCTCGTCGAGGCGGCCGACCTTCACCAGCCAGCGCGGCGACTCAGGTGTGCCCATGCGCAGCAGCACAATGATGAGGGCGGGAACGGCCGAACTGGCGAGCATCCAGCGCCATCCGTCCTCGAAAGTGAGCAGGAACTGGCCCACGATGTAGGCAACCGCGGCACCGACGAACCACATGGTGACGAAGGCCCCGAGCAGCGGTCCACGCCATTTTTTGGGTGTGAATTCTGCCAGCAGGGACGTGGCAATCGGGTAGTCGGCGCCCACGGCGAAGCCGATGAGCAGGCGCAGGATGATCAGCCAGAATGCGTCGTTGACGAAGGCCTGGGCGACGGAGCAGGCGACCAAGGCGATGAGGTCAACCGTGAAGAGCAGGTGCCGGCCGAACTTATCGGTCAGCCAGCCGCCCAGGAAGGCACCGAAGAAGATGCCGGCCAGGGCGGCTGCCCCAATCAACCCCTGTTCCGACGGTGAAAGGTTGAATTTGGTGGTGATCTGGATCATCGCCACGCCGATAATGCTCAGAATGTACCCGTCGACGAACGGGCCGCCGGAGGAATACAGAGCCAACTTCTTATGGAATGACGACAGTGGCGCGTCATCGACTACATGGGACATTGCTGTTCCTTTCGAAACCCGGACAGTCTGGCGATAAGCCCTCGGACGGAGGGCCGGGTGACCAAAAATCGGGGGAGTCTGAATTTGCTGGAGGGTCCCTGCCCGAACTCTGTCTTCTTCGGCAGCGGAGGGCGGGTTCCGCGGCTTTCTTGCGGTTGGAGAGGCGTCTGCCAGGAGCTGGTGTGTGCGCCTGGTCACACTTAAAAGATACATCATTGTATGATTAATGCAATAGCTTTTAGGGAACAGGAGAATTCTGAAGGGCAGCCATCGGTTGCTTTTGGGCGCAGCGCAACCCGGATTCCGGGGTGTGATGACGACGACGCTGCCCGGCTGCGTGCGGGGCAAACGCCTTACGGCTGGAGGCTGATGAGCTTCCAGGGCAGGCGGGTGGGGCTGCCCGGGGAGACGTCAAGCGAGGTCTCGGCCCGCTTCAGGTCTTCTTCCAGGAGCAGCGTGCCCGTGGCGATGCGCGCGTTGTTGGAGGCAATCACCCGGCCATTGGGCCCCAGCAGGACGACGGCGGGCTCGCGGAGCCGGAGCGCCCGGAGGAACACTCCCTCAAGCTTGGCGAGGGGTAGGTCGCAGCCGAGGACATGGATGCCCTGTGCGGTGTGGGCGGGAACGCAGAGGGTGATGATGTTGACATTGATGCCGCCGAAGTCGACGTAGGGACCGACTGCCACCGGCCGCCCGGTCGAGGAGGGAAGGGTGAACCACTCCCGGCCCGTGTAGTCGTAGTAGTTCAGCGAGTCCGGATTGAGGTCGTGCGTGACGAAGCGGGGGCCGCCTTTGGGCTGAGCCCGCCACCATTCCAGCCAATGCGGCGCCTCGGGGAGGCTCCCCGGGGCATAGGCGATCCCTGCACCGATGATGAGGTCGGAATGCAGCTCGATGATGTCGGCCAGCTCCTGCTTCAGGAACAGGTACTCGCTGCGGCGGGTGACTCCCGGCGCGGCCTCTGCGGCCGCAGTGACCGCTGCGGCGATCTTTTCCAGGTCGGCGAAGACGCCGTTGAGGCTGGAAGACAGGGTGCCGGCGGTCCGCTCAAGGGCTTCCATCATGGGCTCCACGTCACGCACCTTCTTCGGGCCGCATCGTCAACCTCAGATGCTGCTCAATCAAATATTCTGTCTCACTGCGGCTGTGATCCTCAGCGGCCCGGGCCGCGGCGTCGGCGTCCCGCTCCCTGATCGCATCGACGATCGCCAGGTGCTGTTCCACCAGGACGCCCTCGCCGCCGGGCTGGCCGGGATCGCCCCACCAAAGGGTCATCAGCTCGGCCTCAAGTTGAAGTGCCGCCGACGTGAGCCTGCTGGACTGCGAGGCGATGCTGATGGCCACGTGAAAGCGGCTGTCCATCCTGCGCCGGGCACGTTCATCGGTGGCTTCCCGGTGGCGCTTGACCAGGTCCTCCAGGTGCTCAACGTTTTGCGGATCTGCACGGCGGGCGGCAAGCCGGGCAGACATTGACGCGATGGCAGCCCCCAGGTCACCAAGGTCCCTGAGGGCTTCGGTGCTGGTGTCCCGGAGCTTGTGCCGCAACTGCGTATCCGTAAGTTCGATCTGGCGGCGGATGACGCTTCCGCCGCTGCGGCCCCGGCTGGTTTCGATCAGGCCCTTGGTCCGGAGGGCGGCAAGGGACTGGCGAAGGGTTATGGGCGAAATGCCAAGTTCCGCAGCGAGCGCAGACTCCGTGGGCAGCCTGTCGCCCTCGGTCAGGATTCCCATCAGGATCGCTGTTTCGATCTGGTAAGACACCTGGTCTGCGCGGCCGAGCCCTTCCGGCTCACTGCCGCGCAGCAGCAACAGAAGATCCAAGGCGCGAGTGGAGATTGCCGCACTTTGCATTCCGGGGCCTCCCTGCTGATAGGGCTCGGCGGGAATCCGCCGTCAGGCATTTTCCCTATTACCTTCAATCTTTGCACATTAGGGTTTTCGGCCGGGACTTTAGGGGAGCGGCGCGCAACGCCAGCGGACGACGGCGGGAGGTTGCCGCCGTCGTCCGGTCCCGGCGTGCTGCCCTGGCCGGCGTTCCGGCGGATTTGGGGGTGTCTGACAGACACTGCCACCGGCCGCTCCGGCTCCGTAGCGTGGTGGATGTGGACAGAAAAGAAGAAATCCGTGAGTTCCTGATTTCGCGCCGTGCGAAGATCAGCCCGGAGCAGGCGGGGATCTCCAGCTACGGGGAGCTGCGCCGCGTGCCGGGACTGCGCCGGGAGGAAGTGGCGCAGCTCGCCGGGGTGAGCGCGGATTACTACACGCGGCTGGAACGCGGCAGCCTGAGCGGCGTTTCAGACTCGGTCCTTGAGGCGGTGGCTTCTGCGCTCCAGCTGGACGAGGCCGAGCGGACACACCTGATGGACCTGGCGCGGACGGCCAACACACCGACGCGCCGGGCACCGCGCCGGCCACCGCAGCAGCGGGTCCGTCCCGGCGTGCTTCAACTCCTGGACGGCATGACCGGAGTGGTCGCCATGGTGCAGAACGGCCGTTCCGACGTGCTGGCCGCCAACCTGCTGGCCCGGGCGCTGTACGCGGAGGTACTCGACTCGGCCGCGCCTCCGGGGCAGGCCACGCCAGCCCGACTGCCGAACCAGGCGCGTTACATCTTCCTCGATCCTCGCGCCGGTGACTTTTATCCGGATTGGCCGGCGGTCGCCGCGACTGCGGTCGCGATGCTGCGCTTTGAGGCGGGGCGGAACCCCCATGGCCGGGAGCTGAACGAGCTGGTCGGGGAGCTGACCACGCGCAGCGGGCCGTTCGCCTCTTTGTGGGCCGGGCACGACGTGCGGATCCACACCACTGGGACCAAGCGCTTCCACCATCCGGTGGCGGGGGATTTGTCCCTCCAGTTCGAGACGCTCCATCTGCCCGGCGATGAAGGGCAAACCCTGTTCACCTTCACCGCTGAGCCCGGCTCCGCGTCCGAAAACGCGCTGGCGTTCCTCGCCAGCTGGGCGGCATCGCCTCCCGAACCAACCGCCGCCGGCGATCCTGCCGGCGGATCCACCGTCCCCGAGGCACGCGTCCAGGCGCAGCCCGGAACACCCAAGGGAAAGACAGAACCATCACATGACTAAGCAGAACAAAAGCAAGAAGGTCTGGTTCATCACCGGCGGCGGCCGCGGCATGGGCGTGGACATCGCCAAGGCGGCCCTTGCCGCCGGCCACGCGGTGGTCGCCACCGGCCGCAACCCGGAAAAGGTCACCCAGGCCGTGGGCGAAAACGAGAACCTGCTGGCCGTGAAGCTCGACGTCACCGACCCCGCCAACGCGGCGGCCGCCATCCAGGCCGCCGTCGAGCGGTTCGGCCGGATCGACGTGCTCGTGAACAACGCCGGCAACTTCTACGCCGGGTTCTTCGAGGAAATCACCCCTGCGGACTTCCGGGCGCAGATCGAAACCACCATGTTCGGGCCCATGAACGTCACCCGCGCTGCCCTGCCGGTGCTCCGGGCCCAGCGCTCCGGCCTGGTGGTCACGATCTCCTCGACCGCCGGCATCGCGGGCGGGGAGTTCCTCAGCGCCTACGCCGCGTCGAAGTTCGGCGTCGAGGGCTGGGCGGAATCCCTGGCCGCCGAGGTCGCGCCGTTCGGCATCCGCACCATGATCGTGGAACCCGGGTTCTTCCGCACTGAGCTGCTCACCCCGGAATCCACCAGCTACGCCGAATCCACCATCGGGGACTACGCCGAGCGCACCGCGCAGACAGTGGCCGCCTGGCAAAGCATGGACGGGCAGCAGGGCGGCGACCCGGCCAAGCTCGCCGACGCGCTGATTCAGCTGGCCGAGCTGGATGAGCCGCCGCTGCGCTTCGCCGCCGGCGCAGACGCCGTCGGAGTATTCGAAACCCGGGCCGCCGCTCTCAAGGAGCAGGCCGACGCCCACCGCGAACTGTCGAGCAACCTCGCGCACGAGGACGCCTGACGCAGTAGACAAAGGTCCTCGCACCGGAGGACGTCGCTGACGGCGTTGCCTACATGGTCACCCGGCCCCGGCGTGCCTCCATCGGCGAGCTGTGGATCATGCCGACTGACCAGGCCTGACACCTCGAGCCGGCCTGATTCCGGCCCGCGTCCCGCCGTCAAATGCCGCCGCATGCATCCTGGTCGCAACCTTTGACGCCCTAGCATGGGGCTGGCCGGCACTCGGAAACAGGCCCGGGCTCTTCCAGGGCCTGGCTGGAGACGGCAGCGCGCTTTCAGTAGCGGCACAACGAAGGGTTACTCGAATGACAAGAATGTTGATTATCGGGCCGCCCGGTTCCGGAAAAGGGACGCAGGCGGAGCGCATTTCGGAGCGCCTCGGCGTCGTAGCGATCTCCACGGGCGACATCTTCCGCGCCCATGTGAAGGGCGGAACGCCTCTTGGCATCGAAGCCAGGAAGTACATGGACGCCGGTGACTTCGTCCCCGACAGCGTCACGAACGAGATGGTGCGCAGCCGCCTCAGCGAGGACAACGTCGAGAACGGCTTCCTGCTGGACGGCTACCCGCGCACGGCCTGCCAGGTCGACTACCTGGACGAAGCCCTGGCCCAAGGCGGGCAACAGCTCGACGTCGTACTGCAGCTGACCGCCGATGACGAGGAGCTGGTGACCCGCCTCCTGGGCCGCGCCAAGGACACCGGGCGCAGCGACGACAACGAAGCCGTCATCCGGCACCGGCTGGACCTGTACCACGAGCAGACCGAGGCTGTTGTGGCCAAGTACGCCGAGCGCGGTGCGCTGACCCGGGTCGACGGCGCCGGCGGCATCGATGAAGTCACCAACAGGGTGCTGGACGCCATCGCCACGGCTCCCCTCGCCGGCAGGCGGTGATCCTGCACCACGGGAAACCGTGTGTGGCCAGGAGCTAAACGCAAACGGACGACGGCGGGAGGTCCCGCCGTCGTCCGTTCCCGCCGTACGACTGCTACGCCGGGATGACCCCTGAATCAGGCTGAAAGCCCCACGTCATCTTCCGGATGGTCTCGCGCTGCAGTCCGCTCAGGGCCGCGAGTTCGTAGTCATCCAGGACTCCCAGCCGGCGTGCCGCGGCCAGGAGGTTCAGCCGCTTTCCCTCAAGCGCTGCCTTTGTCTGCTCAAGCGCGGCCAGCTCGGACTTGAGCCGGCCAATTGCCGCAAGATGCTGCTCAGGGGGCACACCCGAGGGGAGCAAGTCCTCGGACGACGGGTCCGGGCCCATCGGGGCGCTGGCCGTCGCGGTGCTGAAGCGGGCCGGCGCGGCCCGGATCGTCGCGGTCGACATGCACGCCAAACCGCTCGAGATCGCCGCCGCGGTCGGCGCGGACGAGGTCCTGGCCGCCGGCGACGCGGAAGCGATCGCCGCCGTCGAGGCCGACGTCGTGATTGAATCCTCCGGGAACCACCACGGGCTGGCCTCCGCCATTGGGGGCGCCGCCCGCGGCGGGACCGTGGTGATGGTCGGGCTGCTGCCCACCGGCCCGCAGCCGGTCCTGATCTCGCTGGCCATCACCCGCGAACTGGACCTCAAGGGCTCCTTCCGGTTCAACGACGAAATCGATGACGTCATCGCCGCCCTCGCCGACGGCACCCTGCACATCGAACCCGTCATCACCCACGAATTCCCGGTCCAGGACGCCCTCGAAGCCTTAACCGTCGCCCGCAACTCCGCCGAATCCGGCAAAGTCCTGCTGAGCTTTGCATAGAGCTGCTGAACCCGCTGCCGCACGCATCGCCGCGGGCGGCAGGAACTATTCAAGGAAGAACATCATGAACACGAATCTGCCGCCCCTGGTTGTCATGGGCGTGTCCGGCTGTGGAAAGTCGACCATCGGCGCCCTGCTGGGGGAACGTTTGGTCGTTCCCTTCTTCGACGGGGACGACTTGGCGGTTTCTCACGGACGTCGCAACAGGGGTCTGCCTTGAACATACCTGCTGAGGCCGGGATCGAATACTAGTACTACTCCCGGAGTGACGTGTGGCCCTTCGGGTACCGTCATCGGGCAGTTTTGCAGGCGAGTCTTATCGGATGAGTAAGGCTCCGGATGCTGGCCTTCTCTAATGAAATCCTGGTCTGACGGGCGACCCCTGAGGGAGTGTCTTGCGGCACGGATTCTAAACCGGACAGCAGGACGTGCCGCAGCGGGGCAGCCGGAGTCTTGACAGCCGATTGCTATCAGGAATCATCGGTGGTGTCGCGAACGGGATGGGGCCACGCTGATGACAGACACAGGAGCTAAACAATGGGAACAATGATCGGCGCTGTGCACTCCATGGGGGGCGAGCCGCCTCGGCTCGAACGCGTGCTACTTCCCGAGCGGCATGAGTTCGAGGTGGTAGTTCCGGACGGCTCGGGGGTCCGGGGTTATGTGACCAGCTATGAGGTTTGGGACTCGTTTGTGCGGGTGAACGTGACTTTTATCGATCAACCGCTGCGGAGCGGGCGCGAAGACGCGCTCGTTCTACGGCTCTCAGACGGCACGTTCGCGAAGATGGTTCACGGGAATGGCGGCGGGAGTGACCGGTTCAGCGTTACGGGAATGGCGTTCGCCGGCCCGCTCGTCGCCCAGACTGCGACGCTCGGGCTCGGACGGGACCCGTGCAGACCCCCAGCGCCTCGCGTTGTCCAGGATACGCGAGGCGTGGTGCTGCCTGCTCGCGATCCTACCGAGGAGATGGTTTTCACACCGATCATGGACCTCGCGCTCCCGTAGCGGATCCGGCGGCGGGACTCACCATCCGTTCCCGTTATCCAAAATGGGGGAGCGTTGGCTTCTGGCGTCTCTTGCGGTCAGTGTTGGCTGGGCGTAACGTCCGCAGCATAAGGGTTGCCTTTGGAGGCCTCCATGCGTGTGCTGCTACGCCATTTCATCTCCATGACATCAGTCTTGTTCGTCTGCCTCGGCCTTTCGGCGTGCACCGTCGCCGAAGCGCCATCCCCCGCACCGACTACGGAGGCGCGATCCCCCGCACCGACTACGGAGGCCCGCACGGTCCCACCGTTGCCCACGGTCCCACCGCTGCCGGAGAGCGGCGACATCGAAGCTGGTACATACCTCGTCACCAGCTTCGCAGAGAATTTCGAGATCACCGTCCCGGACGGCTGGGTGAGTGAAGGCGGCGCCGGCGTGGGCAAGGACGACCCGGATCACCCGGATGAAATGGCGGTCTTCGTGGGTTGGTGGCCCTCCGACCATGTGCCGAGGGACGCATGCGCGTGGCAGGGCGCGCTCGTCGAGGTCAATCCATCGGCTAAGGCGTTCGTCGACGCGTTGACGGCCCAGACGTCAACGGTGAGCACCCCTCCCGTCGAGGTCGTGGTGGGCGATTACTCCGGCGTCGAGTTCGACCACTCTGTCGAGGGCGACGTGGATATCAAAGCCTGCGACAATGGTCAGTTTTGCGTTCACTCAGAATATTCGAACCTATGCACCCGCTGGTACTCGAGCGTCGCTGAGCGCGAAACCTACCGGGTGGTCAACCTGAACGGCCAGCGCGCTATGTTCTGGGTGGTCCAATTCCACGAATCGATCAATCCGGAGCTGACACGAGAGGCACGCGCCGTCTTCGACTCGATCGTGTTCAAGCTCCGACAAGTGACCAGCTGATGCGATAGGCGATCTCCTTACGGGACGGATGAACCAAGCGCTGCTAACTTGGCCGCTGCGTCGTGATAAGTCGCGAACTTGGCGGATGCACTGGACCAATTCAGCACAGCTCTGGGGCGGCTGTTGATCTCCGTTGCGGCGAAGAGGGCATCCGCCGGTTTGATGGTGCTTAGGTCATCTCCTTTCCGGAAGTACTGACGAAGTAGTGGAGTGGTCCCCGGAAGTTGGACATCCAATTTAGGATCCTTCTTCAGGGAGTAGTCAGATGTACTTAAGAAGCACGTTGAGTCACTCCGATGCCGTGTCGGCTATCGAGTTGTTCGAGCGAGGGCTGACTGCGAAATCCGTCGCGCTGACTCTTGATTTACCACCCAACCCCGTCCAAATGTTGTATGAACGATGGCAGGTTCGAGGATCCGGTGCGCTGATGACAAGAGACCGTAGGCAGTACGACATCGAGACCAAGCTCTTGATCGTGCGGCGTCATCTTCAGGGCGTGTCCGGACGCGTCCTGGCCAAGGAGTATGACCTTCCCTCTCCCGGCACCGTCACGAATTGGACGAGAATTTACCGGCGCGACGGTGAAGACGGCTTACGCCCGAAGAAACGGGGCCGGCCACCAGCCGATCGCGAGAACGCACTTCCCGAGAGCGAGGTCGAGCAACTCCGAAGGGAGAACGAGCGGTTACGTGCGGAGGTGGCGTACCTGGGAAAATTGCGGGCCTTGAGGGCACAGGAACGACGCTGAAAGTTCAAGCGATCGATGACCTCAAGGCCCACCATCGGTTACCGCTGTTGCTGCACCTGGCAAAGATTCCCCGGTCCACGTTCTACGACCACCGCAACCGGCTCACCCGGCCGGATCGGCACGCGAAACTCAAAGAAGCCATTCGTCAGGTCTTCACACAGGCGCGAAGCGCTTACGGGCATCGACGCGTCCTGGCGATGCTGCTGCGACAGGGATGGATAGTGTCGAAGAAGACCGTGCTGAAGCTCATGCGTGGGCTCGGCCTGCAAAGCCCGGTGCGTCGCCGGCGCAGATACAACTCCTTCCGCGGCGAGGTCGGTAAGACAGCTGATAACGTGTTGAACCGCCAGTTCGGGACCGCGGTCAAACACACCAAGTGGGCCACCGACGTCACCGAGTTCACGGTGGGTACCTCCAAGGTTTACGTCTCACCGGTCCTTGATCTCCATGACAACCGGATCGTCTCTGTCATGGCAGGTCCGTCTCCGAGCGTCAAAATGGTCACCGATGGCCTTCGCGCTGCGATCAGCGGCCTCGCTCCGAACGAGCGACCCCTGGTCCATTCCGATCAGGGATTTCAATACCGGCATCCGCTCTGGCAGGACACGCTCCGCGAAGCCGGACTGACTCAATCAATGTCCCGTAAGGGCACCTCCCTCTTAACCGGCTATTGTGATCGTTTCCCCAGGTCAGCGACACGCCATGCCACGGGGCCTTCCTTGTGATCTGGATCACTGCTGGTACACCTGTTCTTCATGAACAGCGATTGCGGTCTTTCGCTTGAGGAGCGTGACGGTGGCTGGGCGCTGGCAGGGCAGGTGGCGCCGCAGTTCAAGCTCGTGGATGAGTATCTTGCGTATCTGACGGACAGGAACTACTCGCCGAAGACGGTTCGTTCCTACGGGTACGACCTGCTGGCGTTCTGCCGGTGGCTCCTGACCGCCGGGCATCCACTGGCGGAGGTGAGCACGGAAGTGTTGCTTCGGTTC